>JAPOLP010000133.1 GCA_029977045.1 Planctomycetota bacterium | reverse complement strand
GCTGCGAAGTCGGCGTCTCCGCTCGACATGATCCGCAAGGGTGGCTCGACTGCGAAGAAAGCTGACTCGGCAGAAAAGCCGGCGGCAAAATCTCCGCTCGAACTGATGAAGGCGAAGGCCGGTGGTGGAAAGCCGAGTGGCGAAGCGTCGAAACCAGCAGCTCCGAAACCGCCAGCTCTGAAGAAGGCCGCTACCAAACGCGAAGTCCTGCGGACCGAAGAGCTGCGCAACTTTTACCTGCAGACAGTGCGACCGTATCTGGCCAGCAGCGGTCGCGATGGCCGACTGGCTGATTCGACGGAATCGTCCCGAGCGTTCACTCAAATGCGTGCCACGCTGCCGGTCGAGCTGCACGAGATCCTGGAATCGCTGCAGCAGTACTGCGAGGAGTTGCGGCAGTTCAACGAACAGCGGCGGCTGCATCGCTGGTTGCACTACTGGCTGGCTCTGCATATCCCGTTTTCGATTGGTCTGTTCGTTCTGTTTGTCTTCCACGTTGTGATGTCGCTGCGCGTCGTGCCGTGGAACTTCCCGTTCAAACTCTGATGGTCCGGCCATGACCGTTCGTATGACTCGAAATACAAGCCGCGAACTTTCGGAACGCGTGGAGATTGATTTCCACAAGCGACCGAACCGATTCCGCCGCCGCGTCTGGTGGAGCGCGTTCTGGTTGAGCGTCGCTTGTCTGCTATGGCTGGGTTACGCCGGTGCTCGCGGTGACCACTTCGTTTACGAGGGCGGTGACCTCGCGTACGCTCATCGAATCTTCGAGAACGATTGCGCGAAGTGTCATACAACCTGGGCTCCGGTCGAACGTGCCCTCAGCTTTGATTTCAGCGACCGCGTTTACTCAGTTGAGAACGCTGCCTGCCTGGCGTGTCACCCCGGCGCCGAGCATCACCAGAATCAGATTCCCGGCCACGCCGAGATCTCGTGCGCTCACTGCCACATCGAGCATCAGGGCAACCACGATCTGAAACGCAGCCCCGACCGCGTGTGCCTGGAATGTCACACGGATCTGAAGTCTCACACCCGGGGCGATGGCAGTTTTGTCGGAGCATTCTCCGAGTTCGGAACGACAGGCGGCCATCCTGAATTCGCACTCAGCCGCGCGGCGTCGAGCAACAGCAGTTCGATCGAAGGTGTCGGCGCGTCGCACGAAGTTCTGAAACTGCTGGAGTTTGTCGACGCTGAGGGCTGGCGAGATCGTGCAAGAATTCGATTCAACCACGCGGCTCATCTGAAGGCGGAACCAGGCCCCGATGGCCAGACGTTGTTCCGCATCGTCGCTCGCGGCCAGAAACTCGATGGCTTCTCGATTCCGGACACCGCAGTCAGTGCGACCGAGGTTTGCCAGGTCTGCCACAAGTCAGACGCTGCAGGCCGCTACATGCAGCCGATTGCTTTCGAGCAGCACTGCAGGGCGTGCCACCCGCTGCTGTTCGACAATCGAAAGTTCCCCGGCGAGCAGGTGCCGCACGAAAGAGCGGACGTCGTCCGTGGCTTTCTGACGGAGAAGTACACGCTGGCCGCGCTGGCTGATCCTGACTCGGTTGAAGACGAATCACCGGCCCGACCGATTCCGGGCCGACACTCGCGACCGACACTCTCAAAGGACCAGACCGAGTGGCTGGCCGAGCAACTGAAGACAGCCGAAGCGGAATCGCTTGCTCACACGCACGTACTGTTTGGGGCGGAAGCCAAGGGCGGATGTGCGTACTGTCATGTCGACAAGGATGGGCAGCCGCCGCAGGAATGGTCGACCGTCACTCCGCCCGCGATCCCGAATCGCTGGCAGCCGCACTCGATCTTCAGCCACAAGTCGCACCAGATGATGAGCTGTGTCGAATGTCACGATGGCGTGGCTGAGAGCAGGAATACCGGCGATGTGCTGATGCCAAAGGTCGAGTTGTGTCGGAAGTGCCACTCGCCCGAGCCAGCGCAGCCTGGTCAGGACTTCCCCGCGCGTCTTCTGGGGGCGGGCACGGATTGTGTGGAATGTCACCTCTACCATGATCACGAAAAAGACAACTTCGTCGGCGGTTTGAATCCGCTGCTTCATGTCACTGGGCCAAAACCAGACGCAACTTCCACGGGAGAAAGATCGAATTAGATGGGGACGATTTTCCCGTCGCGGCAGTCGATGTGCGCATTGAGCGAGACTCGGCCCGCCAACGATCGTGGTTGCTGGAGAAGCTGATGGCTCGCCAATACCAACTTAGACTGCTCTGCGTAGCCGCTGCCCTGTCAGGGCTGGCCTGGTTCGGGCAGTCATCGCGCGGCGTCGAGCCCGACGGTCCAGATTTCTCCGCAGTCCGCATCGCGCTGCAGCCGGATCCCAAACCGGCGGTCACGACGAAGGCAACGGTTCCTGTCGACCATTCGCGTTATGTCGGCGTCGCCGGTTGTGCCGCCGCCAACTGCCACGGCGGCGATGGTTCGCGCGGAGTTCTGGGCAGCGAATACAGCACCTGGATCCAGGACGACCCGCACGCGAAGGCTTACACCGACCTGTTCAACGAGACCTCGCAGCGGATGGTGGTCGCGCTGCGACTCGACAAGCCTGCTCACCAGGCGAAGCTCTGTCTGAACTGCCACGGCCCGCAAAGCGACCCGCCGTTCGACGGCCCGGTTGCGGCGCACGGAGCATTGCTCGACGGCGTCAGTTGCGAATCCTGCCACGGAGCCGCCTCCCACTGGCTCGGCCCACACGTTCGCCGCGACTGGAGACAGAAGTCCGCCGCTGAGAAAGCCGAGTTCGGTTTCCGCGACACCAAAGACCTGTGGACTCGCGGCAAAGTCTGTGCGGACTGCCACGTCGGAGAACCCGGTCGCGACGTCAATCACGATCTCTACGCCGCCGGCCACCCGCGACTGTTCTTCGAGCTGTCCGCGTTCAACGCCAACCTGCCCGCTCACTGGGACCGCAAGGCTGACCACAAACGAGAAGGCACGGAAACCTCGTCGGCATTCGAAGCGAAGCTCTGGGCGGTTGGCCAGATCGCGTCGGCTGAAGCTGCTGTCGACCTGTTGATTCACCGGGCGAAGAACTCGTCCGACGACGTGCCTGCGTTCGTTCGCGGCGGTGACTATTCTCACGAAAAGACGATCGCCGTCTGGCCGGAGCTGGCCGAGACCGGCTGCTTCGCCTGCCATCACGAACTGAACTCGCCAAGCTGGCGGCAGGCTCGCGGTTACGCAGGTCGCAAACCGGGCGGTTCTCCCTGGCAAAGCTGGCTTACTCCGCTGGTCGGCGATGTCGCCGCGAAATTCGGCCAGGCTGATAGTCCACTGACTGCTCTCTCGACCGAGATGGCAAAGCCCTATCCGGATAGGGCTGCCGTCGTCGCCGCTGCAGTTGATGCTCAACGCAAACTGTCCGAGCTTGGCGAATCAATCAACGGCCAGACGCTGTCTCGTGAACAGGTGAAGGCACTGCTGTCAGGCATTGCCGAACACACTCCGGAACTGGCCGCCCGGAACTGGGACTCGGCGACGCAGTCATATCTGGCACTGGTGGCTCTCCATCAGAGTCTGCAGGACATGAGCGGTTCCGAAGTTCCTGACGCGAAGGGGCGTGAGATCAATCGGACGCTCGAAGAAGTGCTGGGGCAACTCGCGTTTCCAGCCGATGCTGACAGTCCTCGAACGTTCGACAAAGAATCGATTCAGCAACTGCAGGAACGATTGCGGGCCATTCAGCAGTCACTCAGCAACGGTCAGTGACGTTCAGCCACGGGATTTCAGACAGACATTTTTCAGGGAATGAGCCCATGTCCGCGTCGAGTTTCTTCCGATATGGCCGCCGCCTGTTCTGGACCAGTCTCGCTCTCACGCTTGACGCTGCTGTCGTCATTTCTATCGACAGCGATGAGGGGCAGAATTCAAAAGCGGTGTTCGCTCAGGACAACGCGGCGCCGCAGCCGAAGTTTCAGGGGCTGCGATCCTGCGTACCGTGCCACAACGAAGATCCGAACCGCCGCAGCACCTTCCTGGCGTTGAATCCTGAATTCTGCTCGCTGAACGAAATCGGCACGTTTGAGAAGGACAAGCATCGTCAGGCATACGAGCTGCTCGCCGGTCCGCTTGGCCAGCAGATGCAGAAGATTCTGGCGATCGCGAACGGCGATGCTGACTACAAGGTGACCGAAGACAGAAACTGCCTGTCGTGCCACGCGAACTGGCACTGGAAGGAAGGCTTTGAGAAGCCTCCGCTGTTTGAGTTCGGGGTGACCTGCGAGTCGTGCCACGGAGCCAGCTCGCTGTGGGAAGGCCCGCACGACGCGGTGGACTGGCGGAAGGAATCGCCGAAGACCAAGGAGGAGAAATTCGGCTTCATCGACGTCCGCAATCCGATTCGCCGCGCTCAACAGTGCTTCTCGTGCCACATCGGCAACGTGAAAGAAGGCAAGGTCGTCACGCACGAAATGTACGCGGCTGGCCATCCGCCTCTGCCGGGCATCGAGATTGAATCATTCGCCGAGCAGATGCCGTCTCACTGGCGGTTTCTGCATGAGAAGGGCGAGTTCAGGTTCCGCGACGAGTACGTCAAAGCGAACTTCCCCGGCGTCGAGCATGATCCGCTGACCGATCTGCCGCGCACGAAGTCGACGCTGATCGGTGGCGTGATGGCGATGCGGGAAGCGCTCAACCTGTTCGCGTCGCAGGCCAACGATGAGGCGTCGACGGCAGCCTGGCCTGAGCTGGCCGTGTTTGACTGCGCGGCCTGCCATCACGATCTCGCCGCGCCCGGCTGGCGGCAGAAACGTGGCTATGGCAGCTCGATTCCCGGTCGACCTCAGATGTTTGTCTGGCCGGAAGCGTTGATCAAAGCCGCTGTTCGCCATCGGGCCGGTGCCGACGATGCGAAGTTTGAAGCGGACTGGCAGGCCTTCCACGGAAGCATGGAGAAGCTCCGCCGGTCGCTCGATCGTCGACCATTTGGAGCGCCGGCTGACCTGAAGGCTGCTGTGCTCGACGAAGGCGGATTGATTTCGTGGCTCGACGAACTGGCCCAGGACCTCTTCACCAGCCGCGTCCAGCAAGCCGATGCGAAACGCGTGCTCGGTACTCTGGCGACGCTCTCGCCAGAGAGTTACCCCGACTATCACACCGCCCGTCAGCTTGCCTGGGCGATCCGGACAATCCAGACGGAACTCGGCACCGGCAGCTTTCCCGAGTTTCAGCCACGGCCTGCCGACGAGACTGAGAAGGCGTCAATCGACCGGGCAGTCGCCAACTTGAAGCTGTTCGCCACCTGGCGCGACGAAGCGAGAGCCGGTGCCGCTGCGAAGACAGACGGGCAACTCGGTGACCTGGCAACGAACCTGCGTCTGAAGCTGCCGGCTGGCGACAAGTCCGTCATCGCCGAACAACTGCCCGCAGCACTCAAGGCCGCTGCTGACTACGATCCCGAGCAGTTCCGCAGTCAGCTCGAAGCACTGGCGAAATCGCTGGGCGAGTAATCGAGGACCGCACGAAGAAAGCCGGGATGGATTCACCGTCCCGGCTTTTTGTTTTTCAATGTCAGAGCTTGTGGGCCTGACGGCTTTCGCCGTTTCGGTATCTCGTTAAACCGAGAAGCTCTTGCCGCAGCCGCACGTGCTCTGGGCGTTCGGGTTGTCGAACTTGAAGCCGCGGCGATCGATGCCGTCGAGGTAATCGATCGTTGTGCCGGCCATGAACATCTCGAACTTGCGGTCCATCGCGACGCGGATGCCGAACTGCTCGGAGATCACGTCGTTCTCTTCGTCGACGCGGTTGTCGAATCCGAGGTGCGGCTCGAAGCCGCTGCAGCCGCCGCCCTGCAGAGCGATTCGCAGCACACAGCCGTCCGGAACGTTCTTCTCTGAGATGAACCGCTTGATCTCGACGGACGCCTTTTCGGTCAGCTTGATGACTGCGTCGGTCGCTGCCGGGTCGTAAACGTACTCGGTCGGTGTTTCCAGCTGAGCCAGAGGTGCCGGAGCGGCGTGGCTATGACCGTGGCCGTGCGACGAACAGCCGCCGGGATTCGATCCGCAGCACCCACCTTGAGCCTGCGCAGCAGCGTCCTGGGTCGGAGTTTGAGTAGACATTCTTCCTGTCCTTCTTGTCGAAAAAACGGCGAATTCAGCCGAAAGCGGGCGGGAGTGTAACCGGGCGGAAATCGCCGGACGAGCAGGATCGAAGCAATTCGGCAGGATTTTCGCAACAAAACCAGCGAAAAGTCGCCGCCGATGTAGAGCGCGAGCGAGGCTCAGCGAACAGGTTCGAGCATTCCCAGCGGAATGTAGAACCGGGCGTATCGCTTCCCATCCGAGTAGAGCGGGCTGTTTTCGTCTTCGACCAGCACAGTCGCGCGTTTCGTGATGCGGTTGACGAAGCCCTCGTAACGGGCACCATCGACGCGAAAGCGAACCTTGTCACCGGGCCGGATGCCGAATTTCGTATGCGCCCGCTCGCCCGGCGTGATGAGCTGGTGAGTCGCCTCGGTGTGCGTAAAGAACTGGAAGGCCAGTGACTGAAACCTCTGCTTCGAGCAACTGGAGTCGTCCCAGACGACCATCTCGGTCAGATGAATCAACTCGTGCTCGAAGATGCGTTGCAGGCATTCGACTCGGTCGCGGCAGAGAACTCCGGTGACCGTGATTGGGCGATCAACGTCGTAAAACGTTGAGAACAGCAGCGTCGATGAGACGGCGATTTCGTACGAGGATCTCGGTCCGATCCCGGAGCGTCGGCGGTACTTTGTCGTCGTGCCACCGACGCGCGTCATTCGTTTGGAAACTCGAAACGAAAGCGGTGCACCGTGCCGGTCAGTCGTCGACGCCAGCAGTCCGTCGAAGAACAGGCGGTCGTATTCGCGGAAGAGGAACTCCAGGTCGCGCGAGTGAATCGAGGTAAAGTTGCCTTCGCGAATCCAGCGGGACTCGCCCACCAGACCGCTGTAGATGTCCGTCAGTCGGGAGCGGATGTCAGCTTTCGACCGCCTGGTCGATGAGAGAAAATCCATCAGTTCCATCGATGAACAGGCTCCGTGACGTCCCTGCCGAGTATCGATTGCATTTGGACCGCCGATTGGACTGGCAACGATTTTCGACGATCCGTACTGTCTGGCTTCTGTGAGCGAACGCCGTTTTTGACTGCTCTGAAACTGGTTTTCGACACGAACAGCCCCAACTCTGAAGAATTCACCGCGACTGGAGACTTCCTCGTGAAAGATTCGCGACCTGTTCTGCTGTGCCTGCTCGTTCTTGCGATTGGCTGTGCCGACAGCCGGACGAATGTGAGCAATTCGCCGTCCACCGGGCAAGACCAGGTCGAAGTCGCGAAGGCGGAGTCCTCTGCAGATGAGGCGGTTGGCGACTCTGACGCAGTCACTGAGGTCGACGAAGAATTGATCCCGCTGGACCAACTGCCGAAGACGGAAAAGGAATGGCTGACTCGCCTCACGCCACTGCAGTTTGAAGTTACTCAGCAGAAAGGGACCGAACGCTCTTTCCGCAACAGTTACTGGGACAACCACGACGACGGGCTGTATCGCTGTGTTTGCTGCGGAGCCCCGCTGTTTGACTCGACGACGAAGTACGAATCAGGAACCGGCTGGCCCAGTTTCTGGCAGCCTGTCAGCAAGTCTGCCGTCAAGGAAGAACCGGACAACACGCTCTTCACGACCCGCACGGAGGTCCTCTGTAAACGCTGCGGCGCCCACCTGGGGCACGTCTTCGAAGACGGCCCGATCGACAAGACCGGACTACGATACTGCATGAATTCAGCGTCGTTGAATTTCCGGCCGCGCAAAACCGACGCCACGCACAGTGACTCCGGGCCTGCAGATCCCGAAGCGACGTCGCCTGCCGAAACCGCTAAAGATCCTGCTGACGCCGAGTAGCAATTCCTCGATTGCGACTGAGGTTTCAAAGATCGCTGGTGAAGTGTGTTCGTCCAGCGCTTCCGTCGCTGTCAGTCGGCCTCGTTTTGCAGCCATGGTAAGAATGCCAGGACATCGCAAACGGCTGTGGTGATCGCGCCGTCAGCGGTGCAGGTGCGTGGTCAGGGCGAGGAGGAGATTAGCGGCCAGGTTGCCACACGGGGTCGATCATCTGCTCGTTGAATTGCTTCCATGCGGCGATCATTTCCTGGACGCGTTGCGGTTCGTGACTCGCCAGATCGCGCGATTCACCGACATCGTTCGCGAGGTGGTAGAGTTCCCAGGCGTCATCGCCGTTTCGGCGTGACGGATTCTTCAACAGCTTCCAGTCGCCAGCGCGGATCGCGGTGCGGTTACCGAGCCTCCAGAACAGGCTCTCGTGCGGTCGCCCATCGTGTTGGCCGGTCAGATATGGCAGCAGGTCGACGCCATCGATTCCAGCGGGCGCCGCGTGTTCGGCAACCTTCGAGGCAGTCGCGAAGACATCAAGTGAAATGACGGGCTTGTCGTAAGTGGCACCGGGCGGCAACTTTCCCTTCCACTGCAGCAGAAACGGCACGCGGATTCCGCCTTCGTAAACCTGCCCTTTTTCACCTCGCAGCGGAGCGTTGCTCGACGTGAGTTCCCGCGTCGGGCCGCCGTTGTCGCTGATAAAGAAGATCAGAGTGTCATCTTCGAGGCCTTCCTCACGCAGCTTCTGCAGAACCAAGCCGACACTGTCGTCCAGATTGCTGAGCATCGCGGCGAAGATTCGACGTTGAATGTCATCGATGTGTGCGAACTTCCGCATGTAGGCGTCCGCCCCCTGCAGTGGACTGTGCACAGCGTTGTAGGCCAGATACAGAAAGAATGGTCGCTCAGCATTGCGATCAATAAAGTCAACAGCCTCACGCGTCAGTGCGTCCGTCAGGTACTCGTGCTCTTCGACAGGCTGGCCGCCGCGGTAGATCGGGTTGTCCGCGTCGTAATGTGGCTCGTCGTATCCCATATGAGTCGACAGAACGAATTGCCCGTCACGACTGGTCCAGCGCCCTTTGCTTCCGGTTGGCAGAGTCCGGCGGCGGAGCATCGTTGTCGCGCCGTGATACGGGGGTGGTACGAAGTAGTGCCCCTCGTGCAGGAACCCGAAGAACTCATCAAAGCCGCGACGGTAGGGGTGATACTTCGCCGTCCCGCCCAGGTGCCACTTGCCGATCAGTCCGGTGGCGTAACCAGTATCGTGCAGATGGTCGGCGAGCGTTCGTTCCGAAACGGGCAAGCCGGCATCGGGGTCTTCATTCAACGCTCCGACCGGATTGAACTCGTAGCCGAATCGCGTCTGATATTTCCCAGTAAGCAGACCGGCACGCGAGGCACTGCAGTACGGCGCGGTGACGTAACCCTGCGTGAAGCGGACTCCGTTCCGGGCGATCGAGTCGATGTGCGGCGTTGGAATTTCGGGGTTACCCTGGCAACCGAGTTCGCCGTAGCCGAGATCGTCCGCCAGCAGCAGCAGGATGTTTGGCCGCCGTCGAGATGCCCGGTCACTCGCGTCTTTTTCAGCCGCGCCCGCAGTGGTACTCGCGTCAGAGACCACGCAGGCAACGAGGCAGAAAACGGCTGCGAATTGCCTCGAAAAGTTCATCAGTGAATCTCCATCGATGAAATGGCAGCAGTGAGGTCCCGGAAAAACGCCCGCTTTGAACCTGCTCTCTGGCTGTTCGTGTTGAAACTGAAACGTGCTGCAGACCAGCTGTCTCAGTAGGGGCATGGCCGCCCGTTGTTTAGCAGGTCGAATAGCCAGTCTGTAGGGAGCCAGGCGTAGCAGACCCCGACGCCGGGCAGTCCGAGTGATTCTGGATTGGGATGTTTGTCAGCTCGTGCCTGCTACAGGTGACAGGCAGGAAGAATCTGTGAGTTTGCTGCCAGGAGTTGACATTAATGCAGATGCAATTGTTAGGATGAACATGGGGCATCACCCGTCTCCTGGAGAGAATTAGCATGGCAAACAAACCGGGCAAGAACGCGCAATCACGTGGAAAATCGGACCTGGCGACTCAGCTCCGTGACCTGAAACGGCTTACCGAACAGCTCAGCAACATCGCGGAGTCGATGCAGCAGGCCTCGTCCGCGGGTAACGCGAGTGCAGACGGCTCTGGATCAGCTGGCTACGGATACAGCGGAGCGTAACTCCGCCAGATTGCAGCTTCGTCATTTAGAAACCGTCGGTTTGCCGGTTTTCACCGGTGGCCGACGGTCGTTTTTGCGCTGAGCCGGAATGAGCGAGTATGGGCCTTTCTAATGTTCTTGTTGTTTCCGGGGCTGCCCGGTTTTCGACGCGAGACGTCTGGGATGGCTATTGCGAAGCCCTGTCGGATCTCGGGCTGAACGTC
>JAPOLP010001037.1 GCA_029977045.1 Planctomycetota bacterium | reverse complement strand
GTCACTTTTCGTTCGCCGGTCGAGAGACGCGTCATGTGAACGAGTAGCTGAATCGCCGACGCGATGTACTGACGCGAAACGTCCGTCGGCAGATCGACGCCCGACAGAGCGATCATCATCTCCATTCGGTCCAGAGCGTCGCGGGTATCGTTCGCGTGCAGAGTGCTCATTGAACCATCGTGGCCTGTGTTCATGGCCTGCAGCATTTCCAGCACCTCGCCGCCGCGGGATTCGCCGACGATGATTCGGTCAGGCCGCATTCGCAGACAGTTCTTCAGCAGGTCTCGCTGTGAAATTTCGCCCTGCCCTTCGACGTTGGCCGGTCGCATTTCGAGCGACACGACGTCTGGCTGCTGCAACTGAAGTTCAGCCGTCTGTTCGATCGTGATGACGCGTTCGGTCACCGGGATATAGCGGCTGAGGTTATTGAGCAGCGTTGTCTTACCGGCACCCGTTCCGCCGGAAATCAGAGTGTTCAACCGGCCGCGAATCGCCATAACCAGGAAGTCGGCCATCTCGGGAGCCAGCGAGCCCATCGAGACCATGTCTTCAAACAGGAGGGCTCGCGAACGGAAGCGTCGAATGGAAACCGTCGGTCCCTGCAGAGCCAGCGGCGGGATGACCGCGTTGAGTCGCGAGCCGTCCGGCAACTTGGCGTCGACCATCGGGTTGACTTCGTCGATGCGGCGTCCGGCTCGGCCAACAAGCCTGTGGATCAGTCGCAGCAGATGCTGCTCGTCCGCGAAACGAACGTTGGTCGGCTGCAGGATACCGTTGCGTTCGACGAAGACTCGTTCCGGTCCGTTGACCAGAACGTCTGAGACTTCCGGGTCATTCATCAGCGGTTCGAGCGGACCGAAACCGTAGATCTCGTCCATGATCTCACGGACCATGAGATCACGCTGCTCGACAGGAAGCTGCACTTCCTCCATCGAACACAGGTGCGTCGCGAGAGACCGCAACTGCTGCCGCAGCTCGGCTTCTTCAAGCTGCCCGGCTTTGGACAGGTCGAGCGCGTCGATCATCCGACGGTGTAGATGCGTCTTCAGCTTCTGAAACTTCTGGCGAGCTTCGGATGCGGAAATAACGGGTGCAGGAGTGGCTTCGGCAACCATGAGGGAACCTCAAATATCTGGCTGAACGCGACGGCTTTGTTGTGTCGCTGTCGGGTCCTTACTGAGTCAGTTGCAGTTTGTAGGTGTACCGGTTGGCGAATCGATCCGGCGGTCCCTGTGTCACGGTTTCGTGGGCGAGGACGGCGGTTCGAGTCGTCAGAACGGTTGGTTGAAAAACAATCTCGCAGCCTTCGCGCGAGTTCGGATTACAGGACATGACGCGTCCGGCAACGGCGGCAACACAGGTCACCTGATCGGCTCCGTGTCCGGTCGTGACGCAGTCAAAGAGGAAGGCAATCCGCTGCTGACCGACGACGTCACGCAGTGCGTCCGCAACGGAACCGCCCAGAGAATCGAGCGTCGTCAGCGTCAACGGACCGCGATCGAGTCGCAGAACGTCGAGGCCCGCAGGAAAGTCATCGGCCGTCCAGCCGCTACGAAACTGCCGAGCGATGTCGGCGGTCGAAGTTCGCTGATTCAGCACGAACGAGTAAGCGTTGCGGACTCGCTGAGCCGGTGCCTCACTACTGGCAGCCTTGTGGTCTGCTGAGGCCTTCTGTTCCGAGTCGGCAGGTTTCGTTGCCGTCGATTTGCTTTTGGACGACGCCCCGTGACGGTCTGCGTTTCCAGCTTCGGCATTGTCTGCAGTCGGTTGAACTCCCGCGTCACACAGGACGATCTCCGGAATCCCGTCGGGCTGTTCGACGACCGCCCCCGTTTCCGGATCGATGCCGAAACGGTCGCCGCCGCGTCGCTGTTCGATGTCACGCTGCCAGGTCGGCGTTCGCTCGTCGTTGCACGCTCGCAGAATGGCGAGTGGCAGTGCCGGAACGGGTTGGCCATCGAGCGGACGGAAACCAACGACGTGATTGTCGACCGTGGCTTCGGCACGAGCTGCGACATCAGCTCCGCGAGTCGCGGACCAGCCATCAAAGAGCCGAGCGACGGGGTTGTTGCGTTCGCGATTGTGTGCAGCGTTCACGACGACTGAGGTCGCCTCGTGACTCGTTTCCAAAAACACAGTTCGACCGGCGTCGCTTTGAACGAGCCGACCGATGCGTACGTCGCCGTCTTCTGCCGGGTCGAGCATCACGGCCTCGCCAGCGATGCGGTTTTCGCGAGCGATCTGCACCGCCGCCGACCGGGCGCCGTTCGCGAGCTGCTCGGCATCAAAGGTTTCGTGCAGCAGCGTGTCTGTCGCCAGCGAGCGTGCTCCTGCGAGTGCTGCGGCTTCGGCGGCGTTCGTCAATTCGACCTGAGCGTTGTCGAGCCACATCCGATCGATCACCAGCCCCGCAGCTCCCAGAACAACGACCAGAGCGATCAGCGCAGCCGGGGCGAGAAAACCGCCTCGGCTGGAACCGTTCGTTCGCGATGCAGGAGTCAGGGAAATCATGGCACTGTTCTTCGGGCAGACTGAATCGGACTCACGTCCGCGCGAGGGC
>JAPOLP010000820.1 GCA_029977045.1 Planctomycetota bacterium | reverse complement strand
GTTCGACGAGTTTGAGCTGGAAGTCTCGCTGCGTCCCGACTGGGGACCGGACAGCGGCATCTTTCTGCGGACGGATGAACGCGGCGGCGGCTGGCAGGTCTACGTCGACCATCACGATCACGGCAACGTCGGGCACGTCCGACTTGAGACGAAACCGTACAGCGTCCCCTTCCGCCCGTGGGGCTTCTCACGAATCGATCCCGCGAAGCCGGCTCTGGAAATGGCTGTCGATTCCCGCACGAAAGACTGGCCCGTCGGCGTCTACGAAGAGACGTGCTCGCAGGACGAGTGGCTGAAGATCTGGAAGGCCGACGACTGGAACCGCCTCCGCATCCGCTGCACCGGCGGCGAGCTTCCCGTGATCGAAACCTGGGTCAACGATCTCAAAGTCTGTCGCTTCAACGCCGCCACAACGACGCATCCGCAATTCGACAAAGCAAAGGCCCTCGAAGTCGTCCAGCCCACCGGCTCAATCGGCCTGCAGGTTCACGGCGGCAAGAACTGGAAAGCTGGCGAGCGAGTCTTCTGGAAAGACCTGCGCGTGCGGAGGCTCTCCGGTGCGAACACTGATTGAGACAGCGATCGCAGACGTAGCGAAACTCGCGCAGAGTTTTGGGCGTGGCAGGATGATCAGCCGAAAGTCTGCGCGACTTTCGCTACTGGAAATCGCGATTTGTGAAACAGCAGTGGAGTCGAAACAGACCCGAAGGGCCGGCCCTATGTCAGCCCCAGGCGAAGCCTGGGGTAGCTGGTGCATTACGTGTCGAGCCCCAGCGGGGCGGTCCTATCAACCAGTGCTGTCAGGGCCGCCCCTTTGGGGCTCCGAACTTGTTTTGGGGACGTATCCCAGGGCTTCGCCCTGGGCTGGCATCGGGTCGGCCCGTTGGGCCTGAAACGCATTGATGAGGTAACGTCCCGCTGCAGTGTTGTCGTGGCGGGGCATCGAACCGTCTGCAGCGCGATGCCACTGGATGTCTGAGTGGTGTTTGTCAGGCTGAACGAGGAGTTGCGAATGTCGAAGTATCTGTCGCTGCTGGTCGTCCTGTTTGCGACGTGTTCCGCTGTCTCACAGTTTCAGAAGGTCGCTGCCAGTGCCGAACCGCAGGACGTCTCATTCACCGCCGAAATCGACGGGAGCGAACAACGCTACGTGCAGCTTCTTCCGCCGTCGTTCGATGCAGAGATGCCGGTCGATGTCCTGATCGCTCTGCACGGGCACGGGAGCGATCGCTGGCAGTTCATTCGGCTGGAACGGGACGAGTGCCGGGCTGTTCGCGACGTTGCTCGCGAACGCGGGCTGCTGCTGGTTTCGCCGGACTACCGGGCGAAGACATCGTGGATGGGGCCGAAGGCCGAAGCGGATCTCGTGCAGATCATCGAACGCCTGAAGCAGCAGTTTCGAGTCCGGCACGTCATCGTCAGCGGAGCGTCCATGGGCGGCGCATCGTGCCTGACGTTTGCGGCTCTGCATCCTGAACTGGTAGACGGCGTCGCCTCGATGAACGGCACAGCGAATCACGTCGAGTACGAGAACTTCCAGGACGCGATTCGCCAGTCGTTCGGCGGCACCAAGGCCGAGGTTCCGGACGAGTACCGCAAACGCAGCTCGGAACTCTGGCCCGAGCGTTTCACAATGCCCTCCGCCTTCGCCGTCGGTGGCCAGGACAAAAGCGTGCCACCCGACAGCGTCCTGCGTCTCGCCAGAAGGCTGCAGGCAGACGGTCGGAAAACGCTCCTGATCCACCGCGAACAGGGCGGCCACTCAACGAACTATGCCGACGCGACCGAGATCGTGCGGTTTGTCGTCGATCAGGCCAGAAAGGCGGGTGCCCGGAAGAAAGCTGTCGAGAAGACCAGCGCGGAGGTGCCGGCAGATCTGGTCGTTACTGGCGGGAAGGTGGTGACGCTCGATGCTCGCGAGACGGTTGTTGAGGCCTTTGCTGTTCGGGGCGGGAAGATTGTCGAGACGGGAAGTTCGGAGCGGATTCGTCGGCTGGTGGGGCCTCGGACGAAGGTGCTGGAGCTGGGTGGGCGGACGGTGATTCCGGGACTTATTGAGTCGCACTGTCATTCGCTGGGCGTGGCATTGTCGGAGCTGAAGTCGCCGTACGAGGAGATGCGGAGCATTCCTCAACTGCAGGCGTGGATTCGCAAGCGGGCCAGCGAGTTGCCGGCGGGACGCTGGATCGAGACCCCGCGGACGGACGTCATGCGGCTGGACGAAATGCGGTTTCCGACTCGGGAAGAAATGGACGCGGCGTCGACGACGCATCCGGTCGTACTGACGTCGGTGCGGAAGCATCTGTTGAACTCGGCTGCGTGGCGAGCGATCGGAGTCAACAAGGACAGCGACGAAGTTGCCGGGGCGAAGATCGTTCGCGACGACAACGGTCGACCGTGGCTGCTTTCGGGTGGCTCGCAGTTGCTGCGTGACGAGACGCCGGACCCGGAAGTCTCTGAGGACGAGAAGCTGGCGGCTCTGAAACGCGTCCACGAGATCTATTCGAGCGTCGGGATCACAAGCATCTTCGAGCGGGCGCTCAACGCCGACGGCTGGAAGACTTACGAGATTCTGAAGGCTCGCGGTGATCTGAATGTGCGAACGACCGCGACATTCCGGCAGCAGTTTCGTACGGGCGAGCAGGTTTCCGAGTTCTCACAGAAGCTGGGAATGAAGACCGGCGACGGCGATGACTGGCTGCGCGTCGGGCCGCTGAAGATTACTGTCGACGGCGGCATTCACTGGGGCACGGCCCGGCTGCGGGAACCGTTCGGGCCGCGCCGGATCGACTTCTACAAAATCGGGACGCTGGTCGAGCCGGACTATCGCGGTGATCTGAGTTACTCGGTCGAGCAGATGCGAGACATTTTCGATGCCGGGCATCGGCAGGGCTGGCAGATGTGCGTGCATGTGGCGGGCGATGCCGGAGTCGACGCCGTGCTGGACGCTCTGGAAGCGGTTAACGAAACGCAGCCGATTACTGACCGGCGGTTCTCGCTGACGCACGCCTACTTCCCGGCGAAGGACTCGATCGAACGCTGCCGCAAGTTGGGAGTCGGCGTCGATACGCAGGCGTTTCTGTATTTCCGCGACGCCCGGTTCATCGACCGCATCTACGGCAGGAGCTGGGGCGAGCGATTCATCGGGCTGGCCGACTGGTACCACGGCGGCGTGCCGGTCGCGATCAACAGCGACCACATGAGCGGCCTCGATCCGGACCACTCGATGAACTCGTTCAACCCGTTTCTGCAGATGTCGATCGCAGTGACTCGCCGCGACACGTACGGCAACGTCTATGGCGAGCGGCAGAAGCTGACGCGAACCGAAGCCCTGCGCTGCATGACGACCAACGCCGCCTGGTTGAGCTTCGACGAGAGCATCTAGGGCTCACTGGAACCCGGCAAGCTGGCCGACTTCGTCGTGCTCGACCGCGACTACTTCACT
>JAPOLP010000399.1 GCA_029977045.1 Planctomycetota bacterium | reverse complement strand
GATGACGGCGCTGTGCCGCACGATCGAGATTGATCTTCGAGAACAGCTTGGCGAAACCGACATTCCGCCGAAGATCGAACCGGTCGACGGGATTCTGATGTGACTGCTGGCAGCGCGGCGACTGGTCGTGCGGACTCCGATTGCGGAAGGCAACGATGAAAACACTGCTCGTCACCGGCGGCTGCGGCTTTATCGGTTCGAACTTCATTCGCTGGCAGCTTGAGACGTATCCCGACGTCGCGATCGTCAATGTCGACAAGCTGACCTACGCGGGGAATCTCGAAAACCTCGCCGATCTCGAAGGCGACACGCGTTACCAGTTCCTGAAGGGCGACATCTGCGATCGGGCGTTCATTGATCAGGCTCTCGCGGATCACTCGATCGACGCGGTCATCAACTTCGCGGCGGAGAGTCACGTCGACCGGAGCATTCTCGATTCCGGACCGTTCGTGCAGACGAACGTCGTCGGCACGCAGGTTCTGCTGGATGCGAGTCGCCAGGCGAAGATTTCGCGGTACGTGCAGGTCTCGACGGACGAGGTTTACGGCTCTCTGGGCAAGGACGGTTACTTCAGCGAGACGACTCCGCTCGATCCAAGCAGTCCCTATTCGGCGAGCAAGACTGCCGCTGACCTGCTTGTCCAGGCTTATGTCCGCACGCACGGTTTTCCGGCGATCATCACTCGCTGCTCGAACAATTACGGGCCGTATCAGTTTCCCGAAAAGCTGATCCCGCTGTTCATCGCGAACATCCTGCAGGATCAGTCCGTGCCCGTGTACGGAACCGGCGAGAACGTTCGCGACTGGATCTTCGTGACCGATCACTGCCGGGGAATCGACGCCGCTTTGCGGAACGGCCAGCCCGGCGAGGTCTACAACTTCGGGGGCCATGCCGAACTGCAGAACATCGAGCTGACAAAGAAGCTGCTTGACGCACTCGGCAAGCCACACTCGCTGATCCGGCATGTCGAGGACCGTGCCGGCCACGACTTCCGGTACGCGATCGACACCGCAAAGGCAGAACGCGAACTCGGTTGGCAGCCGGGCGTCGACTTCGAAACCGGCCTGCGACAGACGATCGACTGGTACCTTGCTCATACGGACTGGGTCGAGCGGATTCGGAGCGGTGTCTACCGCGACTACTACAAACAGCAGTACGGCGGACGACTCGACTGACAGGGGACAACGGACGGACCGATTCGGTGGCTGCTGCTCGCATCTCCGGGACTGATGGACTAACTTCCGGCCATCAGCGCGGTTAGTGCCCTTTTTAATGCAGGAGCCCCCGATGTCCTCGGCCACAGGCGGACTGAAAGAACTTCACGATCTTCATCTGCAGTATGCCGACGTCGAATCGCAACTCGATTCCGGGCCTCGGCAGATTCGTGTGCGGGAAAAGATTGTCGCGAAGAAGCTGGCGGCGATTGATGCACAGAAAGAGAATCTGAAGGAACTGCAGAAGGCCGCCGACCACAAGAATCTGCAGTTCAAATCGAACGAGCAGCATCTCGTTGATCTGCGGGCGAAGCTCAATCAAGCCTCGTCGAACAAGGAGTTCGACATCATCAAGGGCCAGATCGAAGCTGACACGACTGCCAACGCCTCGCTGGAAGACGATTATCTCGAAGCTCTGGAAACGATCGACGCCGGTCGGCAGCAACTCGCGGAACTGGAAAGCGAGCTGAAGTCCGCGCAGGCCGCCGTCGAAACTGCAAGGCAGGAAGTCGCGACAGAGAAGCCGAAACTCGAAGCCAGAATGGCCGAACTGAAGACTGAGATCGCCGGAGCGGAGTCCTGCATCCCCAACGAAATCCGGGAAGACTATCGCCGTCTTGTCGCTGCGAAAGGCTCTGAATGCCTGGCTCGCGTCGAGAATTACGCGTGCACCGAGTGTTTCGTCGAAGTCTCGCCACAGCAGAAAGTTCTGCTCCGATCCGCCAAGGCGACCAAGTGCAAATCCTGCGGTCGCGTGCTCTACATGGAAGCGGTCGAGTAGAGACGTTGAGGCCAGCAAGTTTCGCTGTCGCGAGTTGCGACTTCTCAGCCCCCAATGCGCCAGCAATCATCCAGACTGAGCCGCGCCCGCACCGATGGCCAGCACGCCATCCTCCGGCACTTGAATATCCTGAATCCGGGAGAAGACCGATGTCGTGTCGACTTTCGATGTACGTATTTCTTGCCGTACTGACCGTTCAAGCGTTTGGGCCGACGCGTTCCCTCACCGCAGAAGATCGCCCAAACGTGCTGCTGATCATGACCGACGATCAGGGCTGGGGAGACATCTCGGCGCATGGGGCTCCTGAACTGCGGACTCCAGTGCTTGACAAACTGGCCTTAGAAGGTGTTCAGTTCGATCGGTTCTACGTCAGCCCGGTGTGTGCCCCGACTCGGTCGAGCCTGCTCACTGGCCGATACTCGCTGCGGACCGGAGTCTGCGGAGTCACTCGCGGCTACGAAAACATGCGAGGTTCCGAGCTGACTATTGCCGAATGCCTGCGGTCGGCAGGGTACGCGACCGGTTGTTTTGGAAAGTGGCACAATGGCCGACACCTTCCCATGCATCCGAACGGCCAGGGCTTTGACGAGTTCTTCGGCTTCTGCGGCGGCCACTGGAACACGTACTTCGACACACCACTGGAGCACAATGGCGAGCCGGTCGAAACCAGCGGGTACATCACCGATGTGATCACCGACGCCGCTCTGGATTTCATCCGCAGTCAGAAGGGCAAACCGTGGTTCTGCTATGTGCCGTACAATGCTCCACATTCTCCCTGGCGTGTCCCAGACGAGTTCTACTCGAAGTATCTCGACAAAGGGCTCGATGAAACGGCGGCCTGCGCGTATGCAATGGTTGAGTGCCTGGACGCAAACATCGGGCGTCTGCTTGCCGAGTTAGAACAGCTGAAGCTCGCAGACGACACGCTGGTCCTGTTCCTGACTGACAATGGCCCCAACAGTCCCCGGTTCAACGGCGGAATGCGGGGAGCAAAAGGCTCGGTACACGAAGGTGGCGTCCGCGTGCCACTGTTCGTGAAGTGGGGTGACCGACTGAAGCCGCATCGTGTTTCGCAGATCGCTGCCCACATTGACCTGCTGCCAACGATTCTCGACACCTGCAACGTTCAGAAGCCGAAAGGACCCGCACTCGACGGGACGAGCCTCTGGCCGCTGATCGAAAATAACTCGGAGGCCTCAGCAAACTGGACGGAACGAATTCTGCTGACAACGCGCGAGTCCGGAACCGTCACTTCTCGAAAGTCGGTGAGCGGCGCCGCAAGGTCGCAGTGCTGGCGTGCGACGTTTGAGAACGGACGCTGGAGCCTGTTCGACATGATTGCGGATCCTGGCCAGAAGACAGATGTCGCAGAGAAGCATCCGGACGTACTGAAGAAGCTGTCGTCCGCCTGGGACGACTACATCGATGGCCTGCTGGCCGACGGCTTCAGCGAACCGGAAATCCCGGTCGACGCAGCCGCAGACCGGGAAATCGAATTGGTCGGCAACGAAGCGTTCCTCGACTCCGCGACCGGCGGCGGGATTCGGTACGCCGGCATCAACGGCTTTGCGAATTCCTGGGTGACCGACTGGACCGACGGCGAAGCGACACTTCGCTGGAATATCGACGTTGTTTCGCCAGGACGCTGGGAAGTCATTCTCGAATACGCCGCGACTCCAGACCAGGCTGGAGCACAACTTGAAATTGTGTGTGGAGACTCACGGCGCGAAATCGTTGTTGAAGAGAGTCACAATTCCCCCTTCGTGCCGGTTCCGGAGCGTCTGATTCCGTCTCCTCACTATTCCAATCGGAGCTGGGCGATGCAGCAAGCCGGTACCGTTCAACTTGCATCCGGAAAACAGACGATGGTTCTCCGTGGCATCAAGCGGGCTGGCGGATCGTTTCCGGAAATCAAATCCGTTCGTCTGCGGCGTAAGACCAACTGACCGATCGAGCGAGCTTTCGACCGAAATGACGGAAGCCCGCACGTCCTGTTTGAACACGTTTTTGCGAGCGAACTGCTCGTTGACAGACTGTCAGGCCAGCGTTAGCGTAACTCACGTGATCACCAGTGCTGCCCGCGATCAATTCCTTTCATTTCCGCTGATTCCAGCAGCGGCAGCAATCGTGCGATCACGGCTCATCTCTCCGTCAGAGGACTCAGCTCTCTCAGCCCGTAGTTGATGGACGTCGACATCCAGCGAGTTAGTTTTCAGGGCAAACCCTCACTGCGCGACATCCAGTCGCGAGTAAACGGTGTTTCCCGCCAACTCAGTCGACCGGACCGGGCCGAATCTCCTAAACTTCTCCGTTGCTTTCCGTGAGTGCATTTCGCTCTTCGAGAGGAAATTCGCCGATGCTTCAGGCATTGCTCAAAGTCAAAGGTGGAAAACAGGACGGAAAACTGATTCCGCTCGACACGAAGAAATTCCTGATCGGGCGAGAGCAGGACTGCCATCTTCGTCCCGGCAGTGAATCTGTAAGCCGCCACCACTGCGTCATCAACGTCGACGAGTATTCGGTACGAATCCGCGATCTCGGCAGTTCCAACGGCACGTGGCTTAACGGCAGCCGCATCATCGGTGTTCAGGAAGCTCAGCCCGGCGACACCTTGAAAGTGGGCACACTCGAATTCGAAGTGGTCTTCTCCAAGTCAGACGCACCTGTCGCCGTCGGAGAAGGCGGAGAAAAAGGCGGGACGACATTTAATCTGACCGAGTTCGCTCTCGAAGATGCCGAGGGGATGGGCGACACGACTGTGATGAGTGGCGACACCGCTGTCATCAATAAGTCCGATCTGGCTGCTGCCGAAGAACCGATTGAGAGTGAAGCCGAGGCGGCAGCGACCGCTGTCTCAGTTGCCGCCCCTGAGGCAGAAGACGCCGCTGCAGAGGAACCAGTCGCATCTGAAAAAGAAGTGGCACCGGCACATGTGCCAGAACCGGTACCGGTTGCTCAACAGCAACCGATGAATCCGAACATGATGCCGCAGCAGCCCGGTTTTCCGCCGATGCAGCCACAGATGCCAGCCTACGGTGGTTACCCACCGCAGATGCCGGGTTACCCGCCGCAGATGCCAGGTTACCCGCCGCAGATGCCAGGTTACCCACCGCAGATGCCTGGCTATCCTGGCTACGGGATGCCTCAGCCAGGCTACGGAATGCCGGGTTATGGAATGCCTCAACCTGGCTATGGTGCCTACCCTCAACAGCCGATGGGCTATCCTCAGATGGCGCCTCAACAGCCAATGCTGCAGCAGCCGATGGAGCCCACTGTCGAATACGAGGAAGAAGAGGCTGCAGTCTCAACCGATGAACCGGCGATCAAACTCCCAGATCCGTCTGAGACTGGTTTGAAAGAGCCGGAGAAGAAAGCAGACGACGGCACCCCGAAGGTCGCCGCTCCTCCGAATCCGGCGGAAGAGATTCTCAAGAAGTACAAGACGCGTCGCTGACAACACGGACTGTGACTGAACTCAGCAAAGCAACAGGAGATGCAGCGTGAGTGACACCAAGGATCCCCAGGAATTGCAGCGGCGGTACCGTGAGTTTCTCGACCTGATGCCGCTGGCACTGGCTCTTGCTGGCCTGCCTCCGAGCGAACTGGGCCGCTACTTCAGTGAAGAGCAGATCGAGACACGAGTCTTCGTCATGCGACATGCCTTCAAGGCGGCCCGTCAGCTCGCGCGGGAACATGTGACGAAATAAAACCCGGCCTCTGCATCTGGCAGCTCGTGACAGCAGGCTCGCCCCAACAGCCGGGAGTCAGACGAAATCGGATCAGAATCCAGGCCGCCTGAGTTCCGCTCGGGCGGCTTGCTTTGTTTCAGTCGCCAGTTACG
>JAPOLP010000504.1 GCA_029977045.1 Planctomycetota bacterium | reverse complement strand
GCCACTTCCCGTAAAAGACGGCGACATCCTGCACTTCGGCAGCGCGATGTACACGCTTGCCACGGACAGCGGCGACAAACCGACGTCGACACTGGTCAGTGACACCGAGGGCGACGCGATCGCACAGGTCCTGTTTAAGCGGCTGCTGACGGAGTCCGGAATCACGCCGCACTTCCAGCCGATCGTCCGCTTCGACGACTCGTCGATCATTGCCTACGAAGGCCTGTCTCGAAGCCAGTTTGTCGGCCTGGAAACGCCGGACAAGATGTTTCGAGTGGCGGCGCAGCAGTCAGCCGAAGTCGCACTCGCGATCGAATGCCGCAGGGCCGCAGTTCGTGCACTGGCATCCTCGCCGGCCGGCGGCCAGTTGCAGTGCTACCTGAATACGCATCCGTCCGAGCTTGATCTGGAGACGCTCACTCAGTCACTGCGGAACCTGAGGGAACGGTATCCCGATCAGATGCTGACGCTGGAAGTTCATGAGTCGGCGGTCACCTCGCTCGACTACCTGCGGGGACTGCGCGACGCGCTGAAGAATCTCGATATTCAGCTCGCCTATGACGACTTCGGTTCCGGTCAGACGCGGCTGATGGAACTCGTGGAAGTCCCGCCGGATGTCGTGAAGTTCGACATTCGATTTGTTCGCGGGTTGCCGTTTGCCTCTCAGCAGCGCATCGAAACAACGCGGTCGATCATTCAGATGGTCAAGGGGCTTGGTGCCCAGGCTCTGGCCGAAGGTGTGGAAACGGAACAGGAAGCGGAGGTCTGTCGCGACTGCGGCTTTGACCTGGCTCAGGGATATCTGTTTGGCCGTCCGATCCCGGCGCGTGCCCTGCGAGGTAACTGACGACTTCTGTTGCGGTCGATGGTGGGCCGCGATCGAGCATGGAATGGGCTATGACCTCGCTGCAGATTTCCAACACGCACTGCACCGACTCGGCGCTGATCTCAGCGCTGCTGGCGGGCGAGAAGTTCTGGCCAACGGAACCTCGCACTCTTGCGGAAACCGGACTCGGCGAACCGTTCCTCGAAGCACTGCTGTGCAAGACGCTGCTGATTCACGGTCGGATGACCGGTCGACAGATTGCCGCTCGCTGCTGTCTGCCGTTTTCGCTGGTCGAATCCGCTCTGGATCGCCTGCGAGCGGCTCGGGCGCTGACGCACGTTGGATCGGCTCAATTCAACGACTATCTGCACGCTCTGACGGACGAAGGTTGCGAACGGGCCAGGCGACACCAGTCTGAAAGTGCCTACGCTGGGCCGGCTCCTGTGCCGCTGTCCGACTACATTATCTCTGTGGAAGCTCAGGCTGTCAGTGACGAAGTCATTCGCCGCGACGATCTGCTCAGCGCCTTCTGGGATGTCTCCGTTGCGCCGGAGATGCTCTCGATGCTTGGGCCGGCAGTGAACTCTGGCAGCGGCATGTTTCTGTACGGAGCCCCTGGTAACGGTAAGTCGACGCTGGCTCGCTGCATCACCACTTGCTTCGGTCAGGACATCTGGATTCCGCACGCGGTCATCGACGGTGGCGAAGTCATTCATCTGTTCGACCCGGCCTATCACGAACCGGCTGGCGATGCAGCCGCGCTGCCGGCGCACGACCGGCGATGGGTGCGAATTCGTCGCCCAACCGTTGTTGTCGGTGGCGAACTGACGATGGACAGCCTGGAGCTTTCACATGACCGCAGTACGAACGTCTGCGAAGCGCCGCTCCAGATGAAGAGCAACTGTGGCTGCCTGCTGATCGATGACTTCGGTCGACAGCGCATTTCACCGCAGGAACTTCTGAATCGCTGGATCATCCCTCTGGAGAACCGGCACGATTTTCTGACGCTGGGCAGTGGAAAGAAGATTCAGATTCCGTTCGAGCAGCTGATTCTGTTCTCAACGAATCTGAATCCGGATGACCTTGTTGACGAAGCCTTTCTGCGACGGATCCCGTACCGGATCGAAGTTGGCGATCCCGACGAACGCGAGTTCCATCACTTGTTTCAACTGGAAGCGGATCGCGCCAACTGTCCTTACAACCCTCAGGCAGTCGAGCACCTGCTGGAACAGTATTACCGACACAGCAATCGACCGAAGCGACGCTGCCACGCTCGTGATCTGATGCTGCTCATCCGGCATCACTGCGTTTATCACGACCTGCGATTCGAGATGCTGCCCGAGTATTTCGATCAGGTGGCAACTCGTTTCTTCTCCTGCACGCAGGCGAAGCCCACTTTGCCGACGCAGGGCAACTCTCCGCACACCACCGAGGACGTGCCTTAAGGCCATCGAGATATGTCGACTCAACCCGTTACCGTAGATGCTGTTCGCCCAGTAACCGACCGGGCCGGCGTGTTCGATCACGTCGTCCTCGGTGGCTACATGCTCGAACACCAGATCGGTACCGGCGGATACGGCGAGGTCTGGAAAGCAATCGGGCCCGGTGGCTTTGCAAAAGCGGTCAAAGTTCT
Organism: Planctomycetota bacterium; assembly: GCA_029977045.1. GTDB lineage: Bacteria > Planctomycetota > Planctomycetia > Planctomycetales > Planctomycetaceae > JAPOLP01. The sequence goes on along the minus strand of JAPOLP010000504.1, from coordinate 2,637 downwards.
GTTCGGCAACCTGGACGGAGTGCGTGCCGAGGCCGAACTGAAGTCGCTGCAGCGGATGCGAGATCTCCGGCATCCGTTTCTGCTGAGTATCGAACGCGTCGACATTCAGAACGGTCGCGTCTTTGTTGTGACAGAGCTGGCGGACTGCAGTCTTGATGATCGTTTCGAGAAATGCCGGCAGGACGGCCAGGCGGGAATCCCGCGAGATGAACTGCTTGGCTATCTGCGAGATGCGGCCGACGCGCTTGACTACATGGCGAACGATCAAGGCCTGCAGCATCTGGATGTCAAGCCGGAAAACCTGCTTCTGCAGGGCAGCCATGTCAAAGTCGGTGACTTCGGCCTGACTCGCGACATCTCGCGATCCGGCGTCACGGCAATGGGTGGCTTCACACCGCTCTACACGCCGCCGGAAGTCTTCGAAGGCAAACCAGGCCGTAACAGCGACCAGTACAGTCTGGCGATTGTCTATCAGCTGATGCTGACGGGAACGGCGCCATTCTCAGGACGCACCCCGGCTCAGCTCGCCGCGCAGCACCTTCGCAGCCGTCCGGATCTGACTCCGCTCGAACCGGCGGAGCGACCGATCGTCGCGCGAGCCCTCTCCAAGACGGCTTCCGCAAGATTCCCAAGCTGTCGCGAGTTCGTCGAAGCTCTGGCAAGCTGCAAAGTCACCGGGCGTACTTCCGACAGAAGCTGGTCCAGTCACAGCCAGCCCGTGGGAGAAGCGAGCAAGACTCGCGTCGTGGCTTCCAGCAGTCATGACACCACAAGCGAAGAGCCCGCGCAGCCGTCAGCACCAGTCAGTGTTTCTGAACCTGCCGCCGACGCTGCTCAAGATCGGCCAACGATCTTCATCGGGCTGGGCGGTCTGGGAGGCAGCGTTCTCTGTTCGTTGCATGAAAGCCTTCGCGACAGCTCCTCGTTCGACAATCTATCATTCCTCTACATCGACTCGGACCGAGCGTCGGTCTCGGCGGCGCGGTACCACAACGGCGTGGACCTGCTGGAAGGCAATCAGACGTTGCTTGTCCCGCTGAAGACAGCCGCTGAGTATCGCAGGAGTTCGCACCTCGACTGGCTCAGCCGCCGCTGGCTGTTCAACATCCCGCGATCGGGACAGGTCGAAGGCATCCGGCCTCTCGGTCGCCTCGCTTTTCTGGATCACTACCAGGTACTCAGAGACCGGGTTACCGAACTGTTGAAGACTGTGAGTTCTGCTGACGCCAGCGGCAGCGAGCCAAGTGCGACTTCGGAAGTCGTCATCGTGGCTGGAATCAACGGCGGCTTCGGCAGCGGTGCGGTACTTGACCTCGCGTATCTGGTTCGTGACGTGCTGGCGGAAGTGAGAATCGACGGCTGCCAGATCACCGGTTATCTGCTGCATGGCACCGGACTGTCACCGCAGGGCCAGCAGTTGCAGGACGCGAACGCTTACGCCTGCCTGACGGAGATGAAGTACTACGGAACTCAGGGCCTGGGGTACGACTGCAGCGTTTCCGCGTCGGATGGAATTCAGGACGTCAGTGCGTTCGATGACTGTTACGTCATTCATCTGGGTGAATCGCTGTCGTCTCAAGCTTTTTCGACGACAACCGCCGATGTCGCGAACTTTCTGTGTGCGAGCGTAAGCGGAGAAGAATCCCGCTGGCTGCGAGACTGGCGACAGTTGCCATCTCAGTCAGAGGACGGCCTGCAGGCTGGGCCGGAATCACAGACGTGTCGCACAGTTGGCTTTGCGAGAATCGATGACGGCACAATGCAGTTCGCCGCTCAGATGTGCCACGCGGTGACTGTCGAGTGGACGGACCCCGAATACAACGGTCGGCGGGAGTTGACGCCGACGGCGACAGCGAAACTCGACGAGGCACTTAAGCGAATGACGCCGACAGCAAAGCTCTTGCGCGAGCATGTCGGCAAGGTAGCCACTGGCAAGCAGGAAGAACTCAGAACTGAGTTCGTGGCGGCGCTGGACGTCAACAACAGCACTGATGCAGATTCGCTGGCGACATTCCTCGAACGTCTGAACTCGGAAGGCAATCTGTCCGGACCACTCGGTGCAGTATTCCGAACGATCGCTCACGGTCTCGCCAAACAGGTGGCCGCTCGATCGGAAAGCACGCTCCAACTGACAGAGAGCGTTTGTCTGTCGCGAGCGGGAATCGAAGCTGTCGGCGGTCATCTGCTGCAGAGACTGGAGACGTTTCGGAATGACGTTGCCGCGTTTCGCTCAGAAGCGGAAAGCCAGTTGCAGAACCTGCTCTTAGAAGCAGCCGAAGCAAAACCGGAACCGCAGTCGCTGATGAAGCTGTGCCGTTGCTGGTCGCTGGTCGTTCTCACGCGAGCACTCGATGACGCTGCCGAGCAACTGACGACAAGCATGGCAGGCCTGATCTTCCAGGCCACCAAACGGCGTTCAAATGAGATGCTGCAACTGCGGATGCACTTTGCCGGGATCGCTGGAATCGAGGACTCGCCGGAGAGCGAGGCTGACTCCGATGACGACGAACTGGCCTGCGAGTACCAGGATCTGGAAGAAGCGTCCGCCGAATCGAGCGAGCCGGCAGACGAGCGTCGGCAGATTCCCGAGGCTCTCGTTCGACTGCTTGGCGATCAGCTTTTGAACGCGTCTGATCG
>JAPOLP010000561.1 GCA_029977045.1 Planctomycetota bacterium | reverse complement strand
CTCGGATCACAGCGACCGTCGGCTTTGAGCTGCGGGATGACCGTGCTCAATGCGTCCCAGCCGTTGTCCAGGAATTTGGGGAGACGTTTGGCGTATTCGGCAAGTGCTCCGGCGAGGCATTCCGGTCCGTTGAGATCCAGGAAGTAACTCGGCTGGTAGTCGGGGCCTTCGACTCGCACCGCAGCGCGAGCACCCTGAGCGGCGACACCGTCGCGCTGCAGAGTCAGGTTAAACCAGTGCAGAACCGTCGCGGCGAGGCTGCCTTTGCCGTCCGGAGCGTTCGGGTACGAGTACAGTGCCGCAACGCGCTCTTCGGTTCCGAGATAAATACTGGTGGCCGCCATTTGAGTTCTCCGGTGTGAATCAGGCCCTGATGAGTTCCGCAGCCTTCTCGCCGATCATGACGGACGGTGCGTTGGTATTGCCGCTGGTCACGTTAGGCATGATAGAGGCGTCGGCAATCCGCAAACCTTCAATGCCGTAAACTTTCAATTCCGGATCGACGACGCACATCGGATTTTGTCCCATTCTGCACGTGCTTGTCGGATGGAAATATGTGGACACGCTGTTGCGGATGAAGTCGATCATGTCGGTTTGTCCGAGCGGTCCTGGCATGACTTCGCGGGCTCGGAACGGAGCAAACGCGTCCGAATTGCCGATCTCGCGGCACAGTTCGACGGCAGCCAGCATCGCGGTCACGTCGGCGTCGCGAGACATGAAATTGACGTCAATCAGCGGGGCGTCCGTCCGGTCGGCACTCGCCAGCCGAATCGTTCCGCGAGACGCCGGTCGGACGACGCTGGGGCTGATCGTGTAGCACTGATCGTGCGGCAGACGATCGGCCAGTTCGGGCGACGCGAGTGGGAACTCAATAAACACCGGCTGGATGTCCGGGCCAATCAGACGCGAATCCGACTTCCACCACAGCGTGCTTTCCGCGCCGTTATTGCGGAGCGGGGGCAATGAACCCTGGCACTCGTAAACCAGACCGGCCAGCAGTGCGTGGTCCTGCAGGTTCCGACCGACACCTTTCAGATTGACGGCCACTGGAATACCGACGGACTGCAGATCCTTCTCCGGTCCGATGCCCGACAGCAGCAGGATTCGCGGAGAGCCAATCGTTCCGGCGCTGAGGATGACTTCGCAGTCGGCATGAACCCGGTGAATTCGGCCTTCGCGGCGATATTCGACGCCGATGCAGCGATGTCCATCGAGCACAACGCGGTCGGTTTCCGCATGAGTCAGCACCGTCAGATTCGGTCGCGACATTGCTGGCTTGAGATAGCCGTCAACGACACTGAAACGCTGGCCGTCCTTGACCGTGAAGTTGAAGTAGCCGGCACCGAGCAGGTCGACGGAACTGTTGATGTCGTCGAGCACCGGCAGGCCGGACAATCGAGCGCCTTCGATGAACGTGGTTGAGAGCGGGTTCGGATCGACGGGCGGCGTCACGAAAATCGGGCCGCCGGTGCCCCGCAAGTCGCTCGCCGGTCCCTGCCAGTCTTCGATCTTCTTGAAGATCGGCAGCACGTCCGCCCAGCTCCAGCCGGGGCAACCTGAGTACGCCCAGTTGTCGAAGTCGGAGTGATGGCCGCGAACCCAGGCACTGGCATTGTGGCTGTGGCAGCCGCCGAGCATCTTGCCGCGCGGCAGGTGATCGACACGGTTGTTGCAGCTTCGCAGTGGCTGCGTGCTCCAGCCCCAGTCAAGATCGCCGTAAAACAGCGTCGGCCACTTCGACGGGTCCTTGACCTCGGGCAGATCGTCCGAGCCGCCACATTCAATCAGCAGCACACTGACGTTTTCATCTTCGGTCAGCCGTGCGGCGAGAACAGAACCCGCTGATCCGGCTCCGACAACAACGTAGTCAAACGATTTGTGCAACTCGGTCATCGCTGCATGTTCCCTTCGTCGTGAAGATCGTCGAACCGCTGAATCATCCAGCGGTGAGTTCAGCTTTCAGTTTCATTGCCTCGACCAGGTCGTCGGTTTCAAAGCCTTCGTTGAACTGGTCGAGGACTGCGGTCAGCAGATCGCGGGCTTCGGCTCGGCGACCGCCCGTCTGCCAGTGTCGGGCGAGACTCACAGCGGCACGCAGTTCGTACGAACCTGCTCCCTGAGATCGCGCTGTTTCGATCGCTTTCTGGAACCACTGCTCGGCCTGCTCTGCGTTTCCGGTCTGCAGAGCCAGTTCGCCACGCAGCCGGTGAATGTCCGGCAGCGGAAAGCCTTCGCTGGTCGCCGCCGCGAACTCTTCAGCTTCGCGCAGCGCCGCGTCGGCGGTCGTTGTGTTCTTCTGCAGCAGCGCGACTTCGGCCAGCATCGCGTAGAAGTACGACGAGCCAAGCTCTGAACCCTGCTTCCGCCAGGCGACGATGCCTTCGCTGATCGCCACGCATGCCGACGGATCACGACCGGCAAAGCCCAGACTCCAGTGTTTCAGGACTCGGTCCCAGCCAATCCAGAACTGGAATCCGTTTTCTTCTGAGATCTTCAGCGCCCGCTCGGCCATCGCCAGAGTGGCGTCGACATCGCGACGGAACTGGTACAGCCAGGTCGCAAAGCTGAGCGCCAGCGCCAGCGTAAAGGGATGCCTCAGCGACTCGGCTTCGGCCAGAGTTCGCAGCGACTGATCGAGTGCCTGCTGCGGAAAGCCTGAAAGCCACAGCGCCCACGATCGGTAGCTGCCCGCCGCAATCCAGGGATCGACAACGTCGTACCGATTGACCTGGGCTCGAAGATCGGGCGTCGCCTCGATTGACAGCACGCGGTCCAGATGCGGCATCGCCTCGGCATACAGGCCCTGATAGACGAGCGGACTGGCCATCGCCCGGTTGGCCGCAACGACGAAATCCGGTCGACCGGACTGATCGGCGATGGCCACCAGCTCGCGGGAGATTTCGATTGTTCGAGCGTACTTGCCCTGCAGCATGTAATAACGGAACAGACCGTAGAGCGTCGGGAAGCTCTCGTCGGTCAACTTCAACTGCTGGCAAAGCGTGAAAGCCCGCCCGTAATTCTCCTCGACTTCCGGAGCGCTGTAACCGACGACCGACTGCAGCGGGACGCCGAGTCTGACATGCAGCTCAATCTCCCGCAGGTGCCGCTCGCGCGACTCCGGCAGGTCCTGAAGCACGTCGAGCCCCGCCCGGAACTGCTGGATGGCTTCACGATACGCATACCGCTGCTGCGACCGCTGGCCGGCACGCTCCCAGTAGTCGAGTGCCTTGCTGGAAATCTCCGCCGCGGTGAAGTGCTGGGCGAGAACTTCCGGTTCCTTCTGGCAGGTGTCCTCGAAGTTTGCTTCGAGCGCAGCGGCAATCTGGCCGTGAAACGCCTGCCGCTGCGCCTTCACCAGCGAGTTGTAGGCGGCGTCCTGCAGCAGCGCGTGTTTGAACTGATAGCGGAGTCGCGACTCCCGTCCCTGCGTAATGAGGATCTCAGCGGTGACGAGTCGATCGAGTTGCTGCTCAAGTTCATTGCCGGGCAGAGTCGACGCGGCGCGGATCAGGTCGAGCGAGAATGTGCGGCCGATGACGGCTCCGAGCTGCACGACGGACTGGTCGCAGTCGATCCGGTCGAGCCGCGACATCAGCATGTCCTGCAGCGACGCCGGGATCTGCTTGACGGCGAAGTTGCCTGACACCGACGACGATCCGGATGGATCAGTGCCCGGCTGCGCCCGTAGCGCGCCGGATTCGATGATCATCCGCGTGTACTCTTCGACGAACAGCGGCACGCCGTCCGTCCGTTCGATGATCTGATCGACGACGGACTGCGGCAGCGGACGGTTGGCCCGCTGTTCCATCATCTGCTGAATCTGCCGCTTCGTCAGGCGATTGAGTGCCAGATTTGTCTGGTGTGCCTTGCTGCCCCACGGAGTTTCAAACTCAGGGCGGAACGTCAGCAGTGTCAGGATCGAATCGTTGAGGCCCTGGCCGACGAACTCTTCGACGAATTCAAGCGTCGACGGATCGACCCAGTGCAGGTCCTCGATAACGAACAGCAGCGGCTGGACGTACGAGAGTTCTTTCAGCCAGTCGAGCAGTAACTGGTCGAGTTGTTCGTGCTGCTGTTGCGGCGGCAGGCTGAGTTCCGGGTATCGCCCGCCGAGCGGAATCGACAGCAGTGACGCGATAAGCGCGATCTCGGTGTCGCCGTCGAGGTTCAGTTCGCGGAGATGTTCGACGAGTTTGTCGAGTTGCGTATCCGGAGTGTCGTCGCGATCGAAACCGAGGATTCGTTCGAAGCAGTCGATCGCCGGGTACAGGCTGCTGTTCTGCCGCTGCTCGGACGACCGCCACTCAATGATCGAGATTCCGTCGCCGGAGGATTCATCGGTGACGTGCTGCATCAGCGTCTGAACGAGCCGCGATTTGCCGAGGCCCGCTTCGCCGATGATCAGCACGACCTGGCCCATGCCTTCGGCGGCCTGCTCCCAGCGTTCCTTGAGCAGTTCGATTTCGCGATCGCGGCCGATCAGCGGTTCCTGCTCCTGCCGCGCGGTGAAGATGCCGGACGCCTCGCCGACTGATTCACCTTCGATCCGGTGCAGAGCGACCGGGCCGGCGATTCCGCGAATCCGCTGCTCGCCGAGCGACTCCGCAGTGAATCGACCGCGAGTCAGTTTCAGCGTCTGATAGGTGACGAGCATCGCGTCGGGCTCGGCG
>JAPOLP010001171.1 GCA_029977045.1 Planctomycetota bacterium | reverse complement strand
CAAATACAAATTCATTTTCATCAAGACGCACAAGACGGCAGGCAGCAGCATGGAGATGGCGCTGGGGCCGTTGTGCGGTGCCGATGACATCATCCCGTCGATGGAAACGAACCTCGATTCGGGAGTGCCTCGCAACTATCACGAGCCAACATGGATCGGCCGTGCGTACGCGAACTCGCGGCTGTTCCGCAAGCTGATTCATCGCCACTCGCCGTTGCTGGGCAACTGGTACTACGAGCACATGGCGGCTACGCGGGTCCGCGAGCTGATCGGCGAGGACATCTGGAACAGCTACTACAAGTTCTGCTTCGAGCGGAATCCGTGGGCGAAGGTCGTCTCGTACTACAACTGGAAGTCGATCGGCCAGGGACGCAAGCTGCCGCCGTTCGATGAGTGGGTGCTGCAGAAGTCGCATCGCCTGCCGTGCGACGCGGACCTCTACTTCGATGGGCAGACCTGCCTGATGGACGACGTGTTCGACTTCGACAACTTCCGCGGCACGTTCCGGACGATCTGCGACCGGCTGGGTATCCCGTTCAACGGTGAGATGCCACGCGAGAAGACGAACATCACCAAAGAGAAGCCGCGTTATCAGGACTTCTACTCGGACGAGACCCGTGAGAAAGTCGCGAGCCTTTATCAGCGGGAAATTGAGCTGATGGGTTACTCGTTCGAGCCGTTGACCGCGTCCGAGTCATCGAGGGCGGCAGCGTGACACACTCAGCCGCTGACCAGAAACCGCTGCGGGTTCTGTGGCTCACCGATGACCGGGCCGGCCACCGAAACAAAGCCGCCGGCGTGATGCACGCGCTCGAACGCCGCCGCCAGATCGAAGTCACTGAGCTGCCGATCGACTGGAAGTGGACGCCGACCCGCCAGATGCTCGGACGCCTGGGAGCGACCGGCTTGAAGCTGCCGCCGAACTGGTTCCTCAGAAACGCTCTGCCGGATGGCTCGTTCGATCTGATTCTGTCATCAGGCGGGACCACTCAATGGCCGAACGCGGCACTGTCCGCGCGACTGGGCATTCCCAACATCTTCTGCGGATCGTTGCGACACTTTCCCGAGTCGCTGTTTCACGTCATTCCAATTCACGATCCGCCGCGTGAGGCCGCTCCGTTTTTACGTCTTGATCTGCTGCCGTCGAACATCAGTCCCGACCGGGCTCGCGAAGCCGCAATATCGACGTTCGGTCGGCACGGCGACGAAGGCGTTTGGGCCGTGCTGATCGGTGGCGACGGGCAGGGCTTCCGCTGGACCGTCGATGGACTTCGTGAGTTTGCCGGCCATCTGGCAACCACCGCGTCGGCCCGAGGAATCAAGCTGGCCGTGACGACGTCGCGGCGGACTCCGCCGGTTGGCGAGCGGGCTCTGCGGGAGGTGCTCGAACAAAGCGGCTGCCTGGAGGTCGCGGACTGGTATCACGATCGAGAGGAAACGCCGCCGCCACTGGCCGCTTTGATGGGCCTTGCCGGGAAAGTGCTCGTGACCGCAGACAGCATCTCGATGACGCACGAAGCGATTTCATCCGGACGTCCGGTGATCTCGATCCAGCCGCCTGTCGGCGAACCCGGCCAGCGGCATCTGGACGTGATGCAGTACCAGAAGGACCAGGGCCGGCTCGCTGACTTTCATCTGGGAGGCGCTGAGCCGCTCGATTCGGTCGCTCCCGACTGCGGCTGGCAGCAAATCAGCTTCGATCCCGGCGAGGCACTCGGCGACGCACTGCTCCAACGCCTCGCGGACACAGAATTGTCATGCCGATCAGCTGCTTAAGAGGTACCAGGATCATGCTT
>JAPOLP010000174.1 GCA_029977045.1 Planctomycetota bacterium | reverse complement strand
GGTCAGGACGATTGGGGAACTTGTGACATCGGGTGGCCGGGGCTGGACTGAGCCTGCGAAGGAAGCCCCGGACGTTTCAATGATCAAGCCGACAGCAAACCGGGGTTTCGCTCGTGCCTCGCTCCACCCCCGGCCACCCGCGTCCCGGAAGCATCCGAGGCGCGCGAGATCGCCTGTCAATTGCCGCCTGTCTGCTTATCGGCCAGCAAACTGCCCGGAATCAGCAAAATTGACACGTTGGTGTGTGACGCTAAAGTCGCGCGACCTTCGTTCCGGCGGAATCGTTTCTGCGCCCTGGTTTGAGCCCCTTTCGTCCGGGATTTCACCCGGTTTCAGGCCGGTACCTCACAAGTCACCTCTCCGGCAGGGCGTCTATTCGCTGCTGCGGGTTTTCTGATTCGAGCATCTCATGTCTGACCCTGCCCCGGAGTTCTATCTCGGGACGTCCATCGACGGCGTGCATATCAACGCCGAACAGCTCAACGTGAGGTCCCGGGACCTCAACGAGCTGATCGGGTCGGTGACGTACACCGAGGCCCTGTTTCACATTCTGCAGGGACGGCTGCCGGACGAGCTGGAGCGGAAGCTGTTCGATCTGGTGCTCGTCGCCTTTCACGCCGGCTTCGGGCTGCTGCCGCCGACAACGCTCGTGCCACGGATCGTTGCCGGGACCGGAGTCGGGACGGCTCAGGCGATGGCCGCCGGGTTTCTGGCCAGTGGGCCGTACCATGTCGGGGCGGCTGAGCTGGCGATGAAGATGTACGCGGAAATTGCCGACGAATTCTTCGCCTCCCGCGAGGCCGGGGCTGCAGCAACGGCGGGAGAACTCGAACAGTTTGCGTACGAAGCCGCGAAGGTGCGGTTGGCTCGCGGCGAGACGCTCGGCGGCTTCGGGCATCCGCTGCTAAGAAAGGACCCGCGACCGATCCACACGCGGCGAGTCATCGCGTAGCTGGGAGCCAACGGTCCGTACTTCGACGTCTATGACGGCGTCTCTCGGCTGCTGCAGGAAGCGAAGGGGATTCCGCCAAACGTCGACGGCATCACCGGGGCGATCATGCTGCACCTGGGCTTTCAGCCTCAGCACGGTACCGGGTTGTTTCTGCTGTCCCGCTCGGCCGCGATGCTCGCCCACATCGTCGAAGAGCAGACGGACATGCCGTATCAGACGATGAAGCGGTTCATGTTTCTGCCGGTCGCAATGCCGAAGCTGTTCAACGCCGACTTCAAGAAGATCAACAAGCGGTTCAATGGCCTGCGTGACTCGAAGCTGTTTAATCTGATTCGTAACTCGCTGCCGAGTGCCGCCCGCAAGGCGCGAAGCGAAGCAGCGGAGAAAGAGCAGGTCGACCAGACCGCTTTGAACGAGTTCCGTTCGGCCCGCAACGCTCAACCGGTCCAGCCGCCCGTGAAGTCAGAGGTCGCGGGTGACGCGTTCGTCGACCAGACGGCTGCGGATATTTCGGGAGGCGACGGAGCTGACGACGCTGCGCACTTCCTCGCGGAATCGTCGTCGCCAGAACTGCTCGCGGGAGCGGCGTTCTTCCTGTCTGGATGCCTGCAACGCCAGTCTCAGAATGGCGAGCAGAACGCAAAGCTCGAATCACTGGTCAGCTCGGCACTGAATCTGATCGAGGAAGCCAGCTCGGCAATCGGGCCGTCGGAAGAATAGGCCCGGTGCGTTACGCTTTGCGGCCCGCGCCCTACAATGCGGACGCGTTTCACAGCAAATCTCCCGGCAGCGAGAGCATCATGCCCGGCGACTATATCGTTCGATACGGCTCGACCCGGAATGTGGCCGAGTTCAGTTTCAAAGGCCCGCAGGAACTACAGCGCGACGATGCCGTCGTGATCCGCAGTAATCGCGGCACCGAGTGGGGTGAAGTCCTCTGCCCGGCAACCGACCGGACTCGCGAATACATGGGGACTCAGGAGCAGGTCGGACGAATTCTCAAGGTTGCCGACGACGAGGCCTGGTCGCAGCTCGACGACGTCCGGATTCGCGAACGCGACGTGTTTGAGCGGGCGAAGGAAGTCATCCGCGAGCACAAGCTCGTGATGACGCTGGTCGACGTTGAGTGTGTCTTCGGCGGTGAGCGGGTCATCTTCTACTACCTGGCCGAGCAGCGGATTGACTTCCGCGAGCTGGTCAAGGATCTGGCTAAGAAGCTGGCCACACGGATCGAGATGAGACAGATCGGCGTGCGCGACGAAGCGAAGCTGCTGGCCGATTTCGGCGACTGCGGCAAGCCCGTCTGCTGCGGCTCGCATCTGCGCGAGATGCCGCCGGTGTCGATGAAAATGGCCAAGATGCAGAAGGCGACGCTCGACCCGAACAAGATCAGCGGTCGCTGCGGGCGGTTGAAGTGCTGCCTGCGGTACGAGTTCGATACTTACGAAGAGTACCGCCGCGAGCTCCCGAAGGCCGGTGCGATCGTGCTGACGAAGCAGGGGCAGGGCAAGGTCATCGGTCAGGAAATCCTCGCCCAGAAGGTGCTGGTCGTTTTCGAGGGCGGCCGCCGGATGCTCGTCGACAAGTCCGACATCGTAACCGTCGTCAGCCGTAAAGGCGGCGGTGCGCAGGATGACGGTCGCGAGAAGAGAAAGAGTAACCCGGACCAATCGGCGGAAGGCGGTAGCGAGAAAGGGCAGGAGCGACGACGTCGCGGGGATCGACCGCGAAACCGTTCTGGTGAGCGATCGGATCCGGAACCTGCTGAGCAGAAAGAGCCGGTGAAGACGGAGACTGCTGCCAGGGCGGAGAAGTCCCAGCCGGTAGAAAAGAAACAGCCTGTCGAAAAAATACAGCTGCCGGTCGAGGAAGAAGTGTTTGGTGACGGTCTTGTGGAGCCAGATTCGCCGCAGGCATCCGGCGAGTCCTCAAACGGCTGATCCGCTGTTTTGCTCCGCCGCGGTCGGAGAAAGTTTTCTGTTGCTGCCGGAGCTGTCCAATCGTGCCGCTGATACCGCTCGACCTTCTGCAGGCTGGCGAACATGCTCGCATCGCCGACATCGACGGTGAGTCAACGCTCGTGACGCGATTGCACGAGATGGGGCTGCGAGACGGCGTTGAAGTGACGATGGTTCAATCCGGCGAGCCGTGCATCATCGCGGTCGGAAATCACCGACTAAGCATCCGCGGTGGCGATACAACGATCATCATGGTCGAGACGTTGTAGCCCTTCAGGCGGGCGTCTGGGAACGCAGACACTGGGCGGAGCAATCGCGAGCATTGGCGGTTCATCAGCGAGAGACAGCGACCTTTTTGTCTCCACCAGGAACGGTCACTACAGATGCAGCGCGTCTCGCGCATAGTCGAGGCTGGCTCGGACGTTCGCGTCTTCCAGAGCGAGCTGCTGCTCGGGCGAGAGCTTTGACGGATACTGCAGGTTGTCGGTCTGTTTGTCGCGGACGTATCGCAGTGTGCGGGCTAGGTCGGTCGCGGGGACGTCGGGTAGCGTGGCCCAGTATTTGTCGGTCAGGCAGGTGACGACAAGCGGGTCGCGGGTAATCAACTCCAGGCTGAAGCGGATGTCCGGCTTCGCGGCTTTGAGGATGCGAACCATCTCCGGCAGCGGCATCGCTCCCTGGCCCAGCGGGATGTCGGCGAGCACGAAACCATTCGGGTGTGGCTGCACTGCCTGATCCTTCAGATGAACCGACTTCGCCCACGGAGCGAAACGGCGGATAGTTTCGAGCGGGTCTTCCAGCAGGGCGAAGCTGTTGCCCGTGTCGACACACGCGCCGACAAACTCGCTGCTGATGTGCTCGAGCAGTGCGATTCGCTGCTCGTCGCGATGGTCTTTGTGATTCTCGACAGCCAGCGGAATACGGTGCTTCTCGGTCAGAGGCGCCGCCTGTTCGAGCATTCGTCGGCCTCGCGCGTCGTACTCGTTGAACTTCTCCAGCGAATCAAAGAACTCGTACCGCCGTCCAGGGATGATCGTTGTCCGGACAGCCTTTGCACCGGCTTCGGCTGCAGTTCGCAGTTCGGCATCCAGTCGATCGAGTTCATTCGTCTTCTCCGGCAGGCGGACGATCGCTTCGATGTAGAGATTGTCCTGCTCGGCGGCACGGCGGAGTTCCAGAGCGGCGTTGCCATCCAGGACTCCCAGCGAACACTGCATCCCGCCCGCTCCGATACTCCGGCAGTGCTCCAGAAAATGCTGCGGCTGGTAAAGGTCAAAGCCGGGGTCGCGACGCAGCAGGTCATCCCGCCGGTGCTTCGCGCAGTATAGAACAAGCCCGAGCTCCGTCCGCTTTTCGTTTGCAGCCAGACCGGGCGTTCCCGCAAACAGACCAGCGGCAAGTGCTCCGGAGAGTTGTTTCAGTACCGAGCGACGAGTGAGCGGGGAGTCGGTCATTAGCAACGTCCTCTCATCGTTAGGCCGCGTGAAACGCGGCAATTGCCAATGTGACGCCGCGTTGCACGCGGCCTACTCTTCGCCAGGTGCTACGGCAGGGGCGTCAACATCCGGCTGCGACTTGCTCTTCGTTGCGAGCATGAAGAGCAGGGCGACGACCATCAGGCCGGCCCCACCCCAGTACGGCCACGCGACGTGTTCAGGATCGAAGAGCTGCATCCCCGCGACTGGGCCGAGGATTCTGGCGAGGGCAGACACGCTCTGGCCGAGTCCCAGAATCTCACCCTGCTGATCGGACGACGTGTTCAGCGAGAGCAGCGACTGCAGCGACGGAGTGACTGCCGAGAACCCGACAACCGCCACGGGTACGAACCAGTAGAGCTGTCGCACGGACTCGTTGTTGCCAGCGACGCCGATCAGCAGCAGGCCGAGCACCATGATCAGCGTACCGCCCGCCGCCAGCCGGGCTGCGGGCATCTTCTTCGCGAGACGCCGGACGATGCCTCCCTGAGCGATTGTCAGGACCAGACCCACGTACGCGAACAGGAAGAAGTTGCCTCGGTCAGACTGGCCGAGCGATTCGGTCAGCAGTGACAGCGTGCTTTCAAACTGAGCGAAGGCGAACGTCGTCAGGAAAATCGACAGCAGGACGGTTCCCGTGGCCTTGCTGCCGAGTGCTCGCGTCAGCGCGGACAATTGGAAGCCGTGCCGGCGAGTATTTTCGCCGGGCTGCAGCGACTCGGGCAGTTCAAAGATCGCCCATAGCAGTGCCAGGCCGGAAAGCACCGACGCGACATAGCCGGCATTCGGGCTCGGGGCACCATCGGGATCGGCGGAAACGAACATCGCACCGATCAACGGCCCGAAGGTGAAGCCAACTCCGAAGGCGGCACCGATCAGCGCCATGCCTCGCGTCCGGTTGGACTTGTCGGTCGAGTCGGCAATGAAGGCCTGGGCCGTCGGAATCGTCGCGCCGGCGATGCCTGCTCCGATTCGCGAAACGAGCAGCCAGATCACGGTTGCGCTGGCGGTCAGGTCTCCGTTGGCACCGAGCGACGTTACATAGCCGAACATCGCGTAGAAGAAAGTCGAACCTGCCAGACCGATCAGAAGGATCGGTCGCCGACCAACCTTATCCGAAAGTCCGCCCCAGATCGGAGCGAACAGAAACTGCATGGCCGAAAACGACGCCATCAGCATTCCGAGTTCGATCTTGCTCGCTCCGAACCCGTGCGCGTAACGCGGCAGCAGCGGCAGGACGATGCCAAAGCCCAGCAGGTCGATGAAGACCGTGATGAAGATGATCAGCAACGCTCGTCGCGAGGGCTTGCGTTCGGCAGAGTCGGTCACAGTGGTTGCCTTTCCGGCGAGGCAGCAGCTTGATGAGTTAGCGGAACGGCGCATGCCGTCCGGCCAAAGAGAACAGGAAGTGGCGGCACCGGATGGCTTGCGCGGTTCCGCTACGGCTTCTCAGCGGTTCACGTACCACCAGGCGAGGTAACACAGGAGCGGCAGGCCGACAAACATGATCAGGATTGCCATCATGTTGGAGCGTGCGCTGTCAGGCCAGCGTGCCATGAGATGTCTCCCGGTTTCGCCGAATGAAAAGCACCCCGGCCATGTGGCACAGCCGGGGTGATTGAGTTTGACGTTTTAAAGATCAGCTCAGCCGATGACGTCCGGGTCTTCTTCCGGGCAGGCGTCACTGCTGGCGTCGAACCACTCGTCCTTGAACTCGATACGTTTCTTGGTCTTCATGGCCAGGTTCGCGGTCAGGGCCATGATCGCGTCGGCCATCGCGACGTGACCGTTGCAGCGGAGTTCGTCCTTGCCCGTGCGGATGCAGTAGCAGAAGTGCTCCATCTCTTCGCGGTAACCACGGCTGATCGAAGCTCCCATGCCGGCCTGAGCGTTGTTCGCGGCAGCTGACGGAGCACTGGTTTCGTAGCTGTCGAGAACCGGGCCGCCGGACTGGTTGTTGATGACCCAGATACGCTGCTCGACACCGCCAGGACTGTCCTTGCTGGCTTCCTTGTAGAGCAGAGCTTCTTTTTCGGTCTTCATCACGATCGTGCCGCGGCTGCCGAAGACGGCTTCGCCGTACGGTTCCCAGCGGTTCGTGTTCATCGACGAGTACGTCACGACGCTCACGTCGCGGTCGTTCGAGTGCGGGCCGGCTCCCTGTTCGCCACCACCGTGAGCGGCAACTTTAGGATGCGTTTTGCCGGGGAACTCGAAAGTGACGAAGATCTGATCGTCGATGTCGCGGTCGTCTTTCCAGGCCGATTCGGGACCGACGCCTTCCATGCCGAAGAAGTTCTTGCCGCCGTAACCCTGCACGGCCAGCGGGTGAACCTTGCCGAGGAAGATGCTGGCCGCATCCATCTGGTGGCTGCCGAGTTCGGCCATCAGCCCGCCGCCGGTTTCGTTATACAGACGCCAGTCGATCAGCTTGCGAGCGGTGTCGTAGCCGAACTCCTTCAGCTCGCCGGACTGCTCCATCTTCGTGAGGATGTCGCGGTCGGCCTTTGCTGACGCGTTCCACTTCTGCCAGGCATCGCTGTCCGGGAAGCTGTTGTTGCGGTGCCACTGAGCGCGAATGAACTTGATGTCGCCCACCAGTCCCAGGTTCGTCAGGTGAGCGGCGTTGTCGTACAGCACGCTGTAGTGCCGCTGGTGTCCGACGGCCAGCATCAGGCCGTTTTTCTCGGCTGTGCGGATCATCTTCTTGCAGTCGGTGACGTTCTGAGCCATCAGCTTTTCGCACAGAACGTGCAGCCCGGCTTCCAGACACTCGATGGCGATCGGAGCGTGCTGGTTGAGCGGCACAGCAATGACGACGGCTTCGAGGCCCAGTTCGTCCTTCTTGGCGAGCAAGTCGCGATGATTCGTGAAAACATTCTTCGCAACGTCGGCGGCGGCAGCCTTGCCGAGGATCGCGTTGAGGCCACGGCGAGCAACCGGATGGCTGCCGGTGAAGGTGCGTTCGCGGTTGGCCGGACGCAGGTCGGCGATCGCAACGATCTCCATGTAGTCGGTTGGGTGCTCGTTGATCAGCACGTTGCCTTCGTCACCGCAGCCGATGAAGGCGGTTCGGACCGGCTTTCCCTGCAGCGCCTGGTAGCCGAAGTAGAAGGCTCCGAGCCCCGTGCCCGCAGCGGCGGCGCCCTTCATGAAGTCACGGCGGCTGAGTCCGACGACTTCGTTGAAGTTGTCGCGACCGATCTGTTCCTGTTCTGGTGTCAGCAGCATGATTGAGTCTCCGTCAACTGCGAGGGGTACCTCGGTGAGTTGCGAGTGAAGTCGGTGAATCCAGTAAGGCGGAATGCGGAAAATTGTACGCTGGGAGCGGGTGGCGGCCAGACCGGCCATCAAAAGCTCTCAGCGTCAGGCGTTTGGTTTGGGGGTGGTGGTAGGGGTAGAACTGACCCCTGTCGACAACTTGCCGCAGCAGCGTTTGCAGCAACGGCTCAGCAGGCTATCCAGCCCGAACCACTGGCCGGTTGGCATCATGGCGATCGCCAGCAGGGCAATCGCCTCGATGACGTTCTTGTTCACAATCAGGCTGTGGTCCGGTCCGGGGGCTTCCGGAAGGCCGGGAAACGGCGGCATCGCCAGGTAGAAGTTCATCAGCATGAACGCCGCCGTCACGGCGGAGATGCGTGTCAGCAGGCCGAGAATCAGCAGCGTGCCGAGAATCGTCAGGCCGGCGATCGTCATCGTGTCCACGATGCGGATCGACGTCCACGGCTGCGAGACCGGGCCACGAGCCCGCTGTGCCGTTGTCAGCAGGTCATCGGCCTTATCCTTGAGTTCGGTTTCGAGTGCCTTGATCGGCGCGGTCAGCTCGCCCCGCAGCGGCTGCAGTTTTTCGTTCGCGAACTTCAGGTGATCCCACTGAAACTCGGTTGACGCCTTCGCCAGATTGTCTTCGTAAATCCGGAGCTGCTCCTTGTACTGTTCCAGCTTGCCGACTCGCTGCCAGTCCGAGTTACCCAGCAGTTCCGGGTTGCCCTTGAGTGCCCCGGCCAGCCGGTCGCGATAGCCCATGCCCTTCTTCTGTCGGTCAAAGATGCGACCGACGGCGGTCAGGAACATCTTCGCGTCATCGTCTGTGCGGTCTTTGACCAGCGAATCGAGTTTCGCCCGGTCGCCGGGTTCCAGATACATCTCCGCGTTGACGTACAGCCGTTTGGCCTTCGCGTCGAACCAGATGACCTTGCTGGACACGTTCAGCTTTTCGACGCCGGACGGCAGCTTGTCGAGCGCCTCGACATAGACCTTCTTGCCGCCGACTTCCGAGTGGGCTCCGTCCATCAGACGTCGCAGCGCTTCGGCCTGCTTCTCATCGAGCTGATGATGATTGCGGAAGCGTTTCTCCCAGTCGTTCCAGCGGGCGACGACGGTGTCGTAGTCCAGCCAGCCGAGTTCGTCGGCGTCACCGGCCATCTCGCGGAACGTTGACCGCATCGGGCCCTGCGAGTTCTTCAGGTAACCTGCCGATGTCCACGGCCTGGCCGTTTCCAGCGTGCTGATCTTCCACAGCCCTTCGTAGAGAAGCTGCCAGCCGATTGCGATTCGCAGCACGACCAGAAAGACGACAGCGGACAGAGCCAGACGTCGCGGATCTTTCACTGGATATCTCGATACGGAGTGAGCGTTGTTGAGTCTGAGCCGGGTGGGACAGGCCGGAACCTGCGAACGGCTGAGGCAGGATG
>JAPOLP010000124.1 GCA_029977045.1 Planctomycetota bacterium | reverse complement strand
GCGCCAGTCCTCCGCTCAGAAAGACATAGATCACATTCCTGATCGGTCGCCGCTCCCCCCCCGCCGTACCCTCAGCCCGAACCGTCTTCTGAATCAGATCCCCCAGCGACAACCCCAGTAACCCAATCGCTCCCGCCTGAATCGCGGTCCGACGTGGAAAGACCGGGTGAGAAAACTGTTGAGGCTTCACGGGCACGTCACGCTCCCCGCTGCAGATCGGAGTCAGGACACAGTCAATTAGGAGCGGTTCCTACCAGCCGATCGGTTTCAACTGGCCGGTGGGAACCGGTCCTACGGCTTCTTGGCATCCTCTTCTGTCGATGATGGATTGTCATCGCTGTCGTCTCGCTGAAACACCTTTGTTGCTCGTTCGCGTAGTTTGTTCAAGCCGCGTTTTGCAAGTTCGCCTCCGACTTCGGCGGCAGTGGCTCGGATAATCCGGGTTTCGGAAATGTCGTCGATGGAGCCCACCTGCTGGTCCGGCCCGAAAGATCGAACAACGACAACGGTTCCGAGTAATGGGTTGTCGATCTTCAGGTGAAGGGACGAGCCCCAGACGTCGTGATCTGGCAACGGCCCAGTGGCTGGAGCTGGAAGTTGTTCCGATCTGATCTGCTCTTCAATTGAGTCAGCGATCTTCGCGACCAGCCATCGGTTTTTTTCGACTCGTCCTTTGCGAATGTCGACTTGAATCACCATTGCAGCAATGGCACACACGATGGATACAACAACGACCGCGCCGATCACGGCAGCGTGCTCAAAAGGGACTGTGTTGTTCTTGCCCTCGACGGTGTCTGCCGCAGTCGTTGACTCTCCTTGCTTCTGAACGTTCCGCTCTTCTTTTCTTTCCTTGTACCGTTTGGTCGCTGCAGACAATCCATCAGTGAGGGCGATCACCATGAATTCGACGACGATGCTGAGAAGCACGCCGATCAATTCCACAAACGCCATCATCAACTGGGCGAAAGCGACCATTAAGTGGGCGGCACCAATGATCAACGCGCCAATTAGTTCTGCGAATGCTTCCAATGTGTCGGTACCCGGGAGTCTTTGGGGGAGCGAGTGACGTAAGGTGCGTCTTGACGCATCGATTCAGCCCGACAAACACATTGGTGCGTCGAGACGCACCCTACGGTTGGCTAATTCGGCTCTGCGGCCCAGCGAGTGGCTTGCGTTACGCCGAAACGTACGTGGGCGTCGTTGGTGGCAGTTGGGATTGGGCGAGTTGATCCTCGGGAGACGAGAGATTTGAGCTGGTCGGTCAGGCGTTGGACGATCTCCGAGTGCTTCGTGGCGAGGTTGGTGGATTCGGCGGGGTCGGTTTTGAGGTTGTACAGCTCGGGGAAGCGGTGCTGGCCTCGGGATTTTTCGAGGGCGGCGGCGTTGCGGTAGATGAGTTTCCAGTCGCCGTCGCGGTACGCGAATTCGCCGAAGTTCGAGTGGTTGACGATGGGGGCTCGCGCGGCGGATGACTGACCGAGGGCGGCGGGGAGGAAGCTGAGGCTATCTTCGGCTCCGGTGGAGGGCAGGTCGGCGTCGATCGCGTCGGCACAGGTCGCGAAGACGTCGGTCAGGCAGGCGAGGTGGCTCGTGCTGGTGTCTGGTTTGATGTGACCCGGCCAGCGGATGACGAGCGGAACTCGGTGGCCGCCTTCCCAGATGTCGCCTTTGTGGCCTCGGAACGGGCCGCTGGGATGGTGGCCGGCGTCGACCAGGTCCTGCCAGCCGGTGTAGTGCGAATGGCCGTTGTCGGCGGTGAAGATCACGATCGTGTTGTCCGCGATGCCCGCGTCGTCGATCGCCTGAATGACCTGCCCGGCGGACCAGTCGGTCTCCATGACGAAGTCCGCGATGGGAGCGATCCCGCTTCTGCCCTTGAACTTCGGTGAAGGCACGACGGGTTCGTGCGGCGAGGTCTGCGAGAAGTAGAGGAAGAACGGCTCGTCCTGCTTCGCGAGTTCGTGAATGCGGCTGACGGCCTGGCGAGTGATCTCGGACAGGATGTCGTCGAACTTCCAGCCGGGAGCCATCGGAGCACCGACGAAGCCTCGCGGCATGACGACGCCGACTGACGGATCGTGGACGTACTTCGCGGTCGGCTGAATCGCGATACGGTCGTCGCGAATCCAGGTGAACGGCGGCAGGTTCGGCAGATCGACGCCGAAGTAGTCGTCAAAGCCACGCGTCGTCGGGCCGCCGGCGATTGGCTGCGTGAAGTCCCACTCAAGCGTCTTGTTGCCGTTGCGGACTTCGTTCATGCGACTCGGCTGCGGCCCCGGCCAGTTCCAGCCGAGATGCCACTTGCCGACGCAACTGGTCCGGTAACCGTGCTGCTTGAGGAATCCCGGCAGAGTGATCCGGTCTTCGGCAATCAGCGGCGGTTCGTACGCCGCGATGACCCACTCCTGCAGCCGAGTCCGCCACGCATAGCGACCGGTGAGCAGCCCGTAACGCGTCGGTGAACAGACGGCGGACGGACTGTGCGCATCGGTAAAGCGGACGCCCTGCCGGACGAGCCGATCGAGATGCGGCGTGGCGATTTTGTTTTCCGGATAGTGAGCCTGAATGTCTCCGACGCCGAAGTCATCCGCGAGGATGACGACGATGTTCGGCTTCGTCTGAGCGGCGGTGGCTTTCGGGATCTGCAGAGCCAGGCAGGAAAGAAATAACGCGACGGTGAAGAGTCTGGTCATTGTGGATGATCCGTTCGGGAGAACCCGGTGATTGCGACTCAGGCCCGCAGGGCCGGCGCTATGTCAGCCCCGGACGAAGTCCGGGGTACATGGGGCATTATTGACTCAAGCCCCAGCGGGGCGGCTCTAAGAGTCAGTTAAGTTCGGGCCGCCCCGTTGGGGCTAAGCGTTGGTGGTTGATTGGGTTCCCTGGGCTGGCTTATGGCCGGCCCGTTGGGCCTTTTGATGGGCGGTTGGTGATTTGCTGATCGCGCAGGAACGCGAGGGTCTGCTGCATCGCTTCTTCGTAGAGCTGCAGGTCGAAGATGAAGTAGCCGTGGCGGCCGCCTTCGTGGCTGATCAGTTTGCAGTGGTTGTCGGAGGCCTGCATCTGGTCGAAGAAGGATTTCACTCCGGCGTAGGGAGTCACTGTGTCGCCGGTGCCGTGCAGGATCAGCGTTGGCGGCAGGCCCTTGCGGACGTGGTGAACCGGCGAAATCTCCTGCCAGCGGTCGCCGATCTTCTTCTGGCCGTAACCTTCTTTCGAGGTGTCGATGACCGGGTAGAAGAGGACGAGGACGTTCGGGTGCGGTGAGACAGCCAGGTTGTCGGAGTCGTCGTTGACGTTGTCGAACAGGGCCGTGCCGGCGGCGACGTGGCCTCCGGCGGAACCGCCCGAGACGACGAGTTTCTGCGGATCGATGCCGAGTTCGTCGGCGTGCGACCGGATGTAGCGCACTGCTGATCGGCCGTCTTTCACGCAGTCGAAGACCGTGGTTCCGGCCTTCGCGTTGAGCAGCCGGTATTCGAGGCTGATGCCGAGGAAGCCTTTGCGCCGGAACCAGTCAGCGATTGGGTAGAAGCGTCGCGCGTCGCCGCCAGTCCAGCCGCCACCGTGAATCGCAAGGAAGGCCGGACGCCGGTCGCTCGGCTTGTGACCGTCAGGTTCGAAGACGTGCAGATGCAGGCTGCGGTCTCCGACCTGCTTGTAGACGACGGTGCGGGGCGGTTCGAGCTTTGCGGCGATGGGATCAAGCGGGCGTGCGAGCTGGGCCTGAACGTTCGAGGCTGAAAGGCTCGCTGCGACGAACAGAGCTGTCGCCAGTCCGAACGCGTGCCGGATTTTTGAGATTGGGATGGCTGGCATGGAGAGATTCTCTGTCAGGGCGATTGAGTAGCTTGATGAGCAGGAGTTTCGAGCTGGGATGGTCTGAATTCTTGCGAATCCAGCTACATCGAACCTGCCGTCGTCATTGTTATTCAAAATTCGTAGCGGCGGGTGGGTCGCGGAGCAGGGCGTTCGGGAACTCGGATCGCTGCGTGCCGGTTCGGTTGCGGAGATTCGAGCCGTGGTTGCGTTTGAAGCCGAGGGGGATCGCCAGGCCGCCGGTCTCCTTGAGACGCTGGTATAACTTCTGCCGCATTCGGGCGACGAGTGGCTGGTGTTCGGGGACGTTGATCAGGTTACGGGTTTCGTGCGGATCGGACTGCAGGTCGAACAGCTCGTCCGTGTCCCACAGGCCGTGATACTGGATCAACTTGAAGCGGTCGGCACGCAGGGCGAACGTGGTCGGCGTTTGCGGGAAGCTGGGCTCCCAGTAGTACTCGTAAAGCAGGCTCTCGCGCCAGTTGGCCGGGTCGTTCGGCTGTTTGAGGAATCGCGCGAAGCTCCGACCATCGATCGCGTCGGGAGTTTCGACGCCGGCCAGTTCGAGCAGTGTCGGGGCGACGTCGATGTTCGCGACGATGGCGTCAGAGGACTTGCCGGGCTCGATCGTTGCGGGCCATTTGGCGAGAAACGGAATTCGGATCGACTCTTCGTAAGCACAGCGTTTGTCGATCAGGCCGTGCTCGCCCCAGAGATGGCCGCCGTCGCTGGTGAAAATGACGAGCGTGTTCTTCTCGACGCCCTTGTCCCGCAGAGCCTGCAACACCTGGCCGACGCTGTCGTCGATCGACCGGATCATTTCGCAGTAGTGACGGTACATCCCGGCGATCGACTGTTTGGCTCGACCGTGGTACGGGAATTCGACGCCGTGCCAGCTGTTTCGCTGGTCTTGCACCAACAGCGGGATACCGTCGGTGTCTGACGGACGATCCATCGTAGCCGGTCGTGGGAACGGCTTGTCCTTGTAGCAATCGAGGTGGCGGTCCGCCGGTTCGTACAGGCCGTGTACTCCTTTGTGCGACAGGTAGAGCAGGAACGGTTCGTCAGTGGGGCGCTGCGTCAGCCAGTCGACTGAGTAGTCAGTCAGCTCGTCGGTCATGTATTTGCTGCGGGGGACGAGCTTCCCGTTGATGTTCAGCGTCTGCTGGCCGGGTTGGTACGTGCCTTGGCCACGAAAGCTGACCCAGTAATCGAAGCCGGGCCGTGGAGCGTCGCTCGACCCGCCCATGTGCCACTTGCCGATGAAGGCGGTCGCGTAGCCTGACTTCTGCAGCAGTTGCGGGAAGGTCACCGTGCCCTCAGGCATCAGGTCGACGTTGTCGACGACCTTGTGCTGATGCATGTACTGCCCGGTCAGAAACGACGCTCGCGATGGTGAGCACAGTGACGTCGTGACGAACGCGTTCGTGAATCTCAGGCCGTCGGTCGCCAGCGAATCGATATGCGGCGTCTCAACAAACGGGTGCCCCATGTGGCTGAACGTGTCGAACCGCAGATCGTCAATCAGGATGAAGACGATGTTGGGACGTGTCGCACTGCTCTGTCCTGAGTCCTGCTTCCCGCTGCAGGTCGCCGGCAGCATCAGAGCCAGCAGGGCAGCGAGTCCTGAGACGACGTTGCTCAGACGGTGACTCGGAAAACTGTTGCTCCTGGGATCGAGTTTCGGCATGGAGCTGTTCCATTTTCCCGGGTTTCAGAAGTGGGGACGTTGCCTCGTCGCATTGGGACGGGCTGTTTTCGCGACAGACGACTGAATTGCAGCACACGGCGATTGGCCGTAGACCTTCCACGTCGTGCGGACAGGCGTGCGAAGATAACAGTCAGCCGGTTCGTCTGCCTGCGTGTTGCGGTCGAATGGCTGTCTCTGATTGGAGTGGAAGGATGCTGAAGTCGTTGAGCTGGCGAACTCTGTCTGTGTGGCTTCTGGCTGGCGGTTCGCTGGTGGCGGCGGAGCCTGATCCGGAAGTGAAGGTCCTGCAGCCGGGCGTGAAGCTGACGCTGGTGGCCGAGCATCCTAAACTGGTGACGCCGACGGGGATTGACGTCGATGCTCAGGGACGCATCTGGGCCGTCGCGACGCACACGCATTTCCGTCCGGATGATTACGAAGGTCCGAAGCACGACGAAGTTCTGATCTTCAGCGACAAAGACGGCGACGGAACCGCTGAGACGCGCGAGGTCTTCTACAACGCGACGGTCGCGACGATGGACCTTGAGCTGGGCGCTGACGGCTGGGTGTATCTCGCCGAGCGGAGCCGCATTCTGCGGATTCGTGATACCGACGGAGACGGTAAGGCCGACGTCGAAGAGAACCTCGCCGTGCTGAAGACTGAGGCCGATTACCCGCACAACGGGCTTGAAGGCCTGGCCTGGCATCCGGATGGATCGTTGATCTTCAGTCTTGGCGAGAACTACGCAAAGCCATGGACACTGACGGCGGTCGATGGCTCGTCGGACAAGGGCACCGGCGAGGGCGGCGTCTTTCGGTGCACTCTGGACGGGAAGAAGCTGCACCGGATTGCTCGCGGGTTCTGGAACCCGTTTGGCATTTGTGTGCGCGACGATGGCGAAATCTTTGCGGCGGAGAACGATCCCGGTTCGCGGCCACCGTGCCGGTTGCTGCACGTTGTCGAGGGTGGGGACTACGGCTATCAGCGGCTGTACGGTAACGAGGCTCATCATCCGTTCGTCTGCTGGAACGGCGAGCTGCGCGGCACGCTGCCGATGATTCATCCGACGGGCGAGGCTCCGTGTGGGGTGTTGCCATTGGAGGGCGGCGTTGTCGCGACGACGTGGACCGATCATCGCATCGATTTCTACCCGCTGCAGCGCAAAGGCGCGAGCTTCACCGCGACGCGCGTCGTGCTCGCTCAAGGCGGCAACAACTTCCGACCGGTCTGCATCGCCCGCTTCGGCGACCTGCGAGGAACGGGCGAAGCGGTCGCTGCTCCGAGCGTTCCCGGCACGGCGACGTTCTTCTTCACCGATTGGGTTCTGGTGAATTATCAGTTGCACGGGAACGGCCGTGTCTGGCGGCTCGACATTGATCTGGAGAAAGCTGGCTGGCTGCAGCCTGACTCTCCCGAACCGATTAACGACGCGACACGCCTCGCGGAAACGCTGCGACGCGGCGATCGGGACGTTCCGCTTAAGAGGTTGCGTGAGCTGGCTCGTGATGCGGATCCGTTTCTTGCTCGGGCAGCGCTGACGGCACTCGCCCGGCAGGCGTCTGGGTGGAAAGTCGACGACGTGACTGCATGGTCGGCGGAGGATCGCGTCACTGCAGCGCAGGCGTTGCGAATCGCGGCACTCGAACGCCGAGACGAGTTTGATGCCGATTCGTGGGTGCGGGAATTGCTTGCCGACGAGTCGTCGAACGTGCGTTACGAAACGCTTCGCTGGATTGCCGACGGGCAACTGGCGAAGTTCCTGCCCGCCGTCGAGCAGCTGCTTGGTCAAAGCGATCTGGACTTTCAGTTGTTTGAGGCCGTGCTGGCGACTCGGAACACACTGACCGGCAAACCTGACGCCGGAGTCCGCGACACCGAACTGCTGCTCGCTCAGGTGCAGAATGCGAAGGCGTCGCCGCAGATTCGCGCGTACGCGCTACGGCTGCTACCGACGGTTCCGCGTGAGCCGAAAGACGGTCAGTCGATACCGCACCTTGCGTTTCCGAAAGGGCTGACCGTTGAAGTGCTGCGCGAACTGCTGGATGTCGGCGACGAAGATCTTTCGCGAGAAGCGATCCGCACGCTGGCGGGCAATCCGATTTCGGCGTCCGTGCGAGTGCTCGCTGAAGTTGCCGCCGACGACAGGTGGCCGGTCAGCTCGCGAGTTGAAGCGGTGTCCGGACTGTCGGCGGTCGCAGGTGAGCAGGTCGACCAGCTGTTGCGACTGGCGGCGCACGCCAACAAGTCGCTGCGTGAGGAAGCGTTGCGGTCGTTGCGGCGAGTCGCGCTGGATGGTGATCAGCGTGGTGAGCTGCAGCGCATTGCGAAGGAACATCCGGACTCGGCAGATCTGGTTGAGATCATCGACTCGCCGCTGAACCTGCGCCGCCGGCGGCCTGACCTGAAAGACATCGACGGCTGGCAGAAGTATCTCGCCGAGATTAAGTCGCCTGCCGACCCAGCAACTGGCGAGCGGGTCTTCCGGCATTCGCAGATCGGCCTTTGCACACGCTGCCATCGACACGAAGGGCGAGGCAACGTCGTCGGCCCGGACCTCAGTCAGGTCGGTCGCCGCGACGATCGGCACTGGCTGCTGGAGTCGATCCTGCAGCCGAATCTGAAGGTTGCCCCCGAGTACCGCGCGCGGACACTCGTCCTCACCGACGGTCGGGTCTTCACCGGCATCCATCTGCGAACGGGCGGCGGAGGAGACGTCGAGACTCTGCGTGATAACAACGGGCAGGAACGCAAGTTCCCGCGTGCCGAAATCGAAATGAGCGGCGAAGTCCTGACATCTCTGATGCCCGAAGGCCTGCCAACGGCGATGACCGACCGCGAACTGCGTGACCTGATTGGGTTCCTGGAATCGTCGGAGGAGTGACTCGGTTGATCCTCGTAGAACGGAATTCATTCCGTTCGTCTGAGAGTCGAGTGGTTGTGTGCTGTGCTCCAACTATTGAGGGAGCGAGGCAGACATGAGGTGTTCGGTGGCAAGCCGGTTTGCCCTCGAACGATGGCAGACAAAACGGAATGAATTCCGTTCTACGATTTGCGGATGCCTCGTTCCTCAGGCTGCGATTTCAACACAACGAGAAACGCTCATACCGAGGGAGCTTCGTGATGAAGTGCATCCATTGCGATGAGGAGGCTCGGGCGGTTTGTCAGTTCTGTGGGCGGGCGGTGTGCAGGGAGCATCTTCGGGAAAAGCCGTTCGTTTCTGGTTTCTCGGGGAAGATGGGCTTCTGGAACATGAATCAGAACGCTGTCGTGGTCGACGATGCGGTGTGGTGCGGGAGTTGCCATCCGCAGTACGAAACGACAAGCTGAGTTTGCGACCGTGGATTGAGGGTTGCCGCTGCAGATCCGCTGTCACTGGCCGACGAACGGCCAGTCGGTTGAACGTGTACGCAGAAAAGTGAGTGTGGTTGTGTCTGAACGTTGTGTGAGGCAGATCGCGAGAATACAGACAGCGGCGATCTGTCTTTTCGGATTGTTTTTCGTCGAGACGGCGACCGCTGAGGAGAAGCCCGCTGCTGCGGAGCCGTCGGCGTTTGCGGCTCGGGTCGCGCCGTTTCTGCAGAAGCACTGCCTGCCCTGTCATGGGGAGAACTCCCCGGAGGGCGGGCTGTCGTTTGTGAAGTATCGGGACTCGGCGAATATCCAGACTGACTATGAGTTGTGGGAGCACGTTGTTCGGTTGCTCAATGAGCGGCAGATGCCGCCGGCGGATGAGCCGCAGCCGACTCCGAAGGAAACTGCGGCTGTCGTCATCGCGATTCGCGACGAGCTGGCGAAGTTTGACTGCTCGGCGGCGCAGCATCCCGGACGCGTGACGATCCGGCGGCTTAACAAGGTTGAGTACAACAACACGATCCGCGATCTGCTGGGGCTCGACTTCAAACCGGCGAACGATTTCCCGTCAGACGACGTTGGCGAGGGCTTCGACAACATCGGCGACGTGCTGACCATCCCGCCGATCCTGATGGAGAAGTACCTCGCGGCGGCAGAAGAGATCGCGACGCGGGCGCTCGCGGACGAAGCGGCTCGCAAGAGGATCCTCGTCCACACGCCGCCAGACGAGAGCAAGCGCGTCGAGACGGCGATTCGGAACGTCCGCGAGTTTGCCGAGCGGGCTTATCGGCGACCGATCGACGGCGAGGAAGCTCAGCAGTTGTTCGCGATCATGCGGTTCGCGTTCGAGCAGGGGGCTCCGGATCACGAGATCATGAGCACCGTCGTCCAGGCGATTCTGGTCTCGCCGCATTTTCTGTTTCGCATCGAACGCGATCCGTCGCGGGACGACAAGAACGGCATTCGCGAACTCGACGACTTCGAGGTCGCGACGCGGCTGTCCTACTTCCTGTGGAGCAGCCTGCCGGACGACGAACTGTTCAGCCTTGCGCGGGCCGGGAAACTCAAACGGCAGGAAACGCTGCTCGCCCAGACAAAGCGGATGCTCGCTGACCCGAAGTCGCGGGCGCTGGTCGAGAACTTTGCCGGGCAGTGGCTGCAGTTGCGGGATGTGTCGCATCTCGTCCCCGATCCGAAAACGTTTCCCGAGTTCGATGACGAGCTGCGGGCGGCGATTCTCGGTGAGACGCAGCAGTTCTTTGCCGGGTTGATCCGTGACGACCGCAGCGTGCTCGAACTGCTCGACGCGGATTACTCGTTCGTCAATGAGCGGCTCGCCAGGCATTACGGCATCGAGGGAATTTCCGGCAGCGCGTTTCAGCGCGTGTCGCTCGGCGATCGTCGCCGCGGCGTGCTGACTCACGCGAGCATTCTGCTGCTGACGTCGAATCCGACGCGGACTTCGCCAGTCAAACGCGGCAAGTGGATTCTCGAAAACGTGCTCGGTGAACCGCCGCCACCACCGCCGCCTGATGCTCCGCCGCTCGACGAGAAGGCCGAGACGTTCGGCTCGCTGCGCGAGCGGATGGAGCAGCATCGCACTAACGAGGCGTGCGCGGTGTGTAATCGCAGCATGGAT
>JAPOLP010000884.1 GCA_029977045.1 Planctomycetota bacterium | reverse complement strand
CGGCGACGGACCGGATCGGCCTGGCGATGCAGCTTGGCAATGCATCCGGCGACGCGCTGATGGGCGAGGAAGCCGACGTGTCGACGAACTTCGTCACGCTCCGCATCCGCGTCGAGGGAACAGCTCCGGTGACGGACCTCGAAATCGTCCGCTCCGGCAAGGTGATCCACACGATGAAGCCGCAGCAGGCGGACCTCGATTTCCACTTCACCGATTCCGAGCCACTGACCGGGACGAGCCACTACTACGTGAGGCTGGTGCAGGAAAACGGAGCCATCGCCTGGGGCTCTCCCATCTGGGTCCGCCGATAGGTTCTGTGGCTCGATCGGCTGCATTGAATTTGGGCGGTCAGGCAGTAGCATCAGCCGTTTCCCCCGCATTTCGCGGGGGCTTTTTCGTTGATGGTGCCGTGTTTCGCTCCGTGGTCCCGCCGGCTGGCCGGACTAGAGGGCAATTCAGGCTGGCTCGGAGCCGGATGCTGCGAGCCGTTCAGACACCGGCCCGGAGGCTGCTGCCGCCTTCCCGGGACGCACAAGGTTGCCGAATCGGTCGATCAGCAGGCTGCTGAGTCGATCGGAAATGCTCAGTTCGGTGGCCGCAGCAGACGTCGCCTGTCGCGGGACCGTTGTTGATACGAAAGCAGAGTTTCATGACGAATTCGTCGCCCGCCAGTTCGGCTTACCGGGGCGAGATCAGCATGGCGAGCGAGGATCGCGTGCTGGTGCTCGACTTCGGATCGCAGACCGCACAGCTCATCGCCCGCCGAGTGCGCGAGCAGCACGTTTTCTGTCAGATGGTGCGGCACGATCTGAGTGCCGAGCGGATTCGCGAACTCAACCCGAAAGGGATCATCCTCTCGGGCAGTCCGGACAGCGTGTACGGCGAGGGCTCGCCGCAGGTCGATCCGGAAATCTTCGAGCTGGGCATCCCGGTGCTCGGCATCTGCTACGGAATGCAGCTCGCCTGTCGGTCTCAGGGCAGCGATGTCGCGGCTGGCGAGTCGCGCGAGTTCGGTCGGGCGATGTGCCAGGTCGACGCCGACAACCCGCTGTTCTTCGGCATCCCCGCCGAGACTCAAGTCTGGATGAGCCACGGCGACCAGGTCCGCGATCTCAGCGAGCACTTCAACTCGATCGCGACAACCGAGACCTGCCCGCACGCCGCCGTCCAGCACAAAACCAAGCCAATCTACGGCCTGCAGTTTCATCCCGAGGTAACGCACACAACGCTCGGCGGCCAACTGTTGCGGAACTTCGTCCAGGACATCTGCGGCTGCGAGGGTACCTGGGAAATCTCGACACTCATTGAACGCGAGATCGAATCCATCCGCGAGCGGGTCGGCAACAAGCGCGTCATCTGCGGCCTGTCCGGCGGCGTCGATTCGTCCGTCGTTGCGGCACTGCTTTACAAAGCGATCGGCCCGCAGCTCTCGTGCATCTTTGTGGACAACGGACTGCTGCGAAAAGGCGAAGCCGACGAGGTTCGCCGCGAGTTCGGCAGCCACTTCAAAACCGACCTGCACGTCGTCGATGCCAGCGAGCAGTTCCTCGGCGAACTGGCCGGCGTGTCCGACCCGCAGGTCAAACGTAAGATCATTGGCCGAGTTTTCATCGACGTCTTCAAGCAGGAAGCGAAGTCGATCGAAGACGCGCACTTCCTCGCTCAGGGCACGCTGTATCCAGACGTGATTGAGTCCGGAGCCAACCCCGACGGCCCGGCGGCGACGATCAAGTCGCACCACAACGTCGGCGGCCTGCCGGAAGAACTCGGCTTTGAGCTGATCGAGCCGCTGCGTGACTTTTTCAAGGACGAAGTCCGCAAGATGGGCGCGGCACTCGGCCTGCCCGATCAGCTTGTCTGGCGGCACCCGTTCCCCGGACCGGGTCTTTCTGTGCGATGCCTTGGCGAGATCACCGAAGAGAAGCTCGCGATCCTGCGCGAAGCCGACGCGATCCTGATCGAAGAGCTACACCGCGCTGATCTCTACCGAGAGACCAGCCAGGCGTTTGCCGCGCTGCTGCCGATCCAGTCAGTCGGCGTCATGGGAGACGCTCGAACCTATGAATTCCCAATCGTCATCCGTGCCGTCACAACCGACGACTTCATGACGGCCGACTGGTACCACATGCCGTACGACGTGCTGCAGCGGATCTCGACGCGGATCACCAACTCCGTCCGAGGCGTCAACCGAGTCGTCTACGACTGCAGCTCCAAACCGCCAAGCACGATCGAGTGGGAATAAGTCGCTAGGGATCGGGTTGTGAACAGAAGATAGAAAGGAAAGAAGTCTTCGTTGTCTTCTTACCTTCTGTTTGATGACCCCGTCTGACGTAGCCTTTCGGCCCCCAAATCATTTCTGAAAACAGTTCCGAGACGTTTCCCATGAAAGCCATCGCTGTTCGTCCGCCGCAGAAAGACAGTGTGCATCTGGCCGAGCTACCGATGCCGAAGGTGGACGATGTTCCGAATGACCGAGGCGTCCTCGTCAAAGTGCTGAAGGTCGGTGTCGATGCGACGGACCGGGAGATCAACGACGGGCTGTATGGGGCTCCGCCGGAAGGCAGCGACTTCCTGGTGCTGGGGCACGAGTCGTTCGGGCAGGTCGTTGAGGTCGGCAGTGCGGTGCGCAAGGTCAAGCCGGGCGACTATGTGAGCTGCACCGTCCGCCGACCGGGCAAGTCGATCTTCGACCGCATCGGTCGCAACGATATCACCAGCGAAGAAGTCTACTACGAACGCGGGATCAACCTGCGGCATGGGTACCTGACCGAGTACTTCGTCGACGATGAGGAATACATCGTTCGCATCCCGAAGGGGCTGAAGCATCTGGGCGTGCTCGCCGAACCGGCCAGCGTCGTGGCAAAAGGGATCGAGCAGGCGACGCTCGCGCAGCAGCGGCTGCAGGTCTGGCGGCCAGGCGTCGGCTTCGTGCTCGGTTCCGGGCAGATTGGCCTGCTCGCGACGATGATGATGCGGCTGCAGGGACTCGACGTTTACACGTTTGCCCGCGCTCCGAAGGAAGGCAACATCAAGGCGGAAATCGCCGAGGCTTACGGAGCCACGTACTGCGGCGCGAATGACCGCAGCATCGACGAAGTCGTCGCGGACGTTGGCAAGCCGGACATCATTTTTGAGGCTACCGGTTCGAGCCGCATCGCGTTCCAGGCGATGGAGTATCTGGGTCT
>JAPOLP010000339.1 GCA_029977045.1 Planctomycetota bacterium | reverse complement strand
TTCATCAATCACCATATCACCAGCCGTCGACAATCCAGTGTCGACAGTGTGTTTCGTGAAGGTGCTGATGTCGGAACCAGGGGTCTGCTCCTCAGCGATCGAGATGACATCGTCCTGGGCCGTACCGTTGACATTCCACGAGTCGTGGCCTGCATCACCCGAGAACGCGAACGCCAGACTGACGCCATCACGAGTAAAAACAGACAGTTGGTCGTCGCCGGATCCCCCATACACCGCAACCCGGCGCGATGTAATCTCGCTCAGTGGCACCTCAACTTTGTGCGAGTTGATTCGACTCCCTGCGAGTGCCACCACGTCGGCCCCGTAGTCGATGACGTGAAGTCGGTCATCCCAGACACGGATACGAATATCGTTGTCGAATCCCCCGGAGACGTCTCGCACAAACAACGTTCCCTCAACGATGCTGACGTTGAGCGTCGTGTCCGTCAGCAGAAGCCGCGGCTGGAGATCTTCCACACATCGCACCTGGGAAAACCAGCTCCGAAACCGCATGTGCGACGGTCGCCGTCGCGCTGGTTTTCGACCGTTCAAGCGAAGCATTGTCGATGCCACTTCCTCTTAGACGAATCCTGTTCCGTCATCCATGGGGAGACCGGAAGTGCCAGATGGGGCACTACAGCTACAGACAGAACAGAACTGGACATCTGTTGCATCAAAGAGAGCAACGCCCGCTTCAAGCGAACGCCAGAGATGTCCCATTGACTGTCACCATTTGAGGCAAACGTACCTGTGTGGCTGCCGGCACGAACGAAGGCAGACGAGAGACAGGACAGTGCACAAGACAAAGAGCATGCGACCAGACCGCACGCGGGGGCGTGCTTGTTGCCTGTCAGCGGGATGCCACCTGTTTCTTTGCCAGCTCGTCGTACAGCGGCAGGTGGCGGTAGTAGACCTCCAGCGTCATTGTTGCCAGGCAGGTCATGTAGAGCCGACCGCCGGCACCGCCGTGCGGGTCCGCCAGGTTCCAGCTTCCTGTGCCATGTCCCTTTAGAATTTGAGTCTTGACGAGCTGCTCGCGCATGACTTCGTTCCACTTTATCCATTCGTCGCCACCGTAATGGTGCAGTACCTGAGTGGCGTAGTAGTTGTAGTACATGTTGTTTGGGGCCGGGCGTTTCTTGCTGAGAAACTCAACGCCGCGTTTGAGTGCCGGCGTGTTCCGGTCCCAGCCCATGTACATGCGGCAGAGCAGTCCGATGGCCGTCGTCGACTCCTTGTTGCCAGGTTTGTCGTATCCGTAATTTGCGCCGTCGTTGGCGGCTACGGAATCCAGAAACCGGTTGGCACGGCTGAGTACCAGCGGCGGGACCTGAAGTTTGGCCGAGCGACCGCTGACAAGCCCCATGATCTGCCAGCCGACGACGGAAGTATCGCCCTCCTGGCCGGGGTTGTAACGCCAGCCACCTTCGGGATGCTGAGCGTTACAGATGAATGCGATTGCCGCCTGGGCGGCCGCTTTCAGTTTCTTCGTATCGCTGACAACGATCCGTCGGCTCTTGACCCCAATCATCGAGTCCCGAGGCCGGGCAGCAGCGATCGCGGCGTCGTTCATCGCGGCAGCTTCAGACAGGCAGATCGTCGCGATCCCCTGTATGTACATTCCCGAGTTCCCCTCAAAATCGCCTCGCAGGTCGAGCCCCTTCTCCGTCAGCTTGCCTGTGTTGATCAGATAGTTGAGTCCGTTCTCGATCGTTTCCTGGTATTGCCCGTCGGTGTAAGTACTGCCGGAGCCCATGTAGGCGAGCAACGCCAGTGCAGTCGCCCCCATGTTGGAGTTTCCCATGCTGCCGTGATTGCCGCAGTTTCCGTCGCACTGAGGAGTCCGATGGTCGAAGCTCCAGAAACCGCCCGGTTGCTGATGATTCTTCAGCCAGCTGAGGCCGCGACCGACTGCCGCCTCGCTGGCTTCAGTCCCGCCGTAGCGAGTCAGCAGGGCCTGCTTGCCCGCCTGGCTGCGACCGCCCATCTCGCCGGTGATCGGAGCTGCTGCCGAGCTGCCGCCCTCCTAGGTTT
This sequence comes from Planctomycetota bacterium, assembly GCA_029977045.1. Lineage (GTDB taxonomy): Bacteria > Planctomycetota > Planctomycetia > Planctomycetales > Planctomycetaceae > JAPOLP01. The sequence goes on along the minus strand of JAPOLP010000339.1, from coordinate 4,442 downwards.
CCACCGCTGTCATGCTGGGAGCAAGGTCGTTGACATCGATTGTGAACTTGTCCTGAGTGTCGGTGATGACGTCGGTGACGACTTCCATCTCCGGTTGTTCCAGGAGCGTGTCTGGTGTCTCGACCATTTCCTGTAGAGCGTCGTTTTCCGGAATCTCGTCACTGGGCGAGCTGACAATCGAGAAGGATTCCGCGATGGGGGAACCTGGCAGCACGATCGCGGCCAGAATCAGCAGCAGTAGAGCGTGGATGCCCGTGTTGATCGCCATGACCTTGATCGTCCGCATCCGCGCCTTGCGCTGCTCTTCGGCGACCATCTCCGGATCTTCTTCTTCGTCGACATCAAGTTCCGGCGGTTGGACATCGTCAACTGTGTCTTCCGGGCAGTCTGCTTCGTCCGGAAGATCATCTTCGGCCGCAGGATCGTCGTCTGCAGCAACAACGGGTGTTTCTGTGACCGGTCGCGTCGCTGGCGCGACAGCCGAATTCGGCGTCCCTTCAGTTGTTGCTGCTTCAGCCGGCGAAGCAACGGCCTCACTCACGGCTGCAGCCGCTGATGCCCCCTGCCCTTTCCGCTTCTTTCTGCTCACCTTCTGGGCGGGTGAATTTTCGGACGCAGGTGGTACTGGAGCGTCTTCTGGCTCCGCAGCGGAGCCCTCTGCGGCTATCTCCGGAGTCTCAGTGACCACCGGTGCTTCCGCAGCGACGTCTACTATCGGCACGGTCACCGACGGTGCGGAGATCTCCGGTACTGAAGAAGCAGGTTTGCCGTGTCCGATGTCGATCTGCGGGAAGTCGAAGCCTGCAGGGCCTGGCTCTGATTCGACGAACGAAGGCGGCTCGACTGGACTCTCTGCGACTGATGCATCGGTCCGATTGATCGAAACCGGAGCTGCGACTGCCGGCATCTCTTCAGGAACAGCCGGAGACTTCGGTTCCTCAACAACCGCCGCCTTAACTGGCTCGACGACTTCTGGCTGTGCTGTTGCTTCAGTCTCGACGGAGTCCGACTTTTCTGACGCGCCGCGCTCCGGTTCTGTGGCATCGAGAGCCTCGTCGGTCAGGCCTTCGAGGATGCGGTCCTGCCAGTACGAAAACTTCTCTGTCGGAAGGCCGCTCGCGCGTTCGATGGTCAGGTCAGCCTGTTTCTCAACAGTCGGTAGATACGCCGAAACGCTGATGCGGCCGCTCGTCGAGTAGCGGAACGTGACCTCGACGGGCGTCTTCGCGGGCAGGTTCTCCGGCAGGCCAGTGACCAGGCAGCGACCGATCTTCGTCGCGTTGTTCCCGCTCGCGTCGCCACCTTCGACGATCTCGACGGCCACGCTGGGCTGATTGTCGCGAAAGGTCTTGAACTCCGAGCGACTCTTGCACGGCAGAGGAGTGTTTCGCGGAATCATGATCCGGCGCCGGTTACGGCCCGTCGACGTTTCCTTGCCGAGTACTCCCAGGTCGTGCGAGTTGACGTTCTGAATCGCGATGTCGCGGATTCCGTCCGTCTGATTTCCAGCGAGCAGTGCAGCGTAAATCGCGGCGCCATGTCCGACGGCTTCGTCCGGCGAGAGCGATCGGTCGACCTGCTTGCCGGATTCCTCTTCGAGAACGCGTTGAACCGCCGGCATCCGGCTCGACCCGCCAACGAGTAGAAGGCGGGTCACGTCTTTCCATTCGAGTTTGGCTTCGCGGAGCACCTTGCGGACGGTCATGATCGTCCGGTCGGTCAGGTCGCCGGTCAGCTCCTCGAACTTCTTCCGAGTCAGAGCGACACGCAGCCGACGCCCCTCGTGCGCGAACATCAGGTTGACTTCTTCGCGTGCCGTCAGTGACCGCTTCGCGTCCTCCGCCTCGCTCATCAGGTGCTGCAGTGCGCACTCGTCGGTCCGGGGGTCGACGCCGTGTTCCGCCATGAACTGCTCACCAACGAAGTCGACGATCCGGTCCGTCCAGTCGACTCCGCCGAGATAAACATCGCCGGCCGTCGCCAGCGCGTTGAACTGCTTCCCGTCGATCTCCATCAAAGTGACGTCGAATGTGCCGCCGCCGAGGTCGTACACGAGGACCGTTTCCCGCTGCGTCTTCGCTCCGTCGAGCCGGATGAAACCCTGCTGAACCCCGTACGAAATCGCCGCCGCCGTTGGCTCGTTCAGAATGTCCAGAACTTCCAGCCCCGCGAGTCGCCCGGCATCCTCGGTCGCCTTCCGCCGCGGTTCGTCGAAGTAAGCCGGGACAGTAATCACGGTCTTGCTGACGTTCCCAAGCTTCAGTTCGGCGTCAGCCCGCAGCTTTCGCAGCACGAGTGCCTGGATGACTTCCGGCGGCAGCGGCTCTCCGCGAATACTTTTGTGAAACGCGACGCGGCCCATGTCCCGCTTGGCAAACCGAGCGACTCGCTCGGGCTCGAACTCCGCCGCCTTGTCCGCTTCCTTGCCGACGATGACGCCCTGTCGGTCGAAAAAGACGACGCTCGGCGTCGTCAGGTCGCCTTCGGAGTTGATTACCGTCAGCGGATGCCCGCTCGCATCGACGTGCGCGACCAGTGAGTACGTCGTACCCAGGTCGATTCCTACAACGGCAGCTTGTTCGGAATTCGAGGTCATTCTTGCGGCAAGTGTTTCAGTACGTCAGCGGCGGCGCCATTTGAGTTCGATGCCGTGTGACTCACCGGGGAGAAACTTGTAGGACGTGCGGATAGCCCGGTAGCCATCCCGCTCGAAATAAAAATCGTGGCTTCCTGGAGTCACGCTGATCGACAGCGTCTCTGTTTTGTCCGGATGCTTGTCAATGCTGTCAAACACTTCCTTGCCGTCGATCATCATCAAAGCCGACTCGCGTTCGTCGAGCTTCCATTTGACCTTGAGCGTTCCCGAGTCCGTCTGCGCCTGCTTTTCGCCGCCGCTTCCCCCGAAAATCAGGAACAGCGCGATGATCAGCGACAGCACGCCGATCGACGAAAACGCCGCGATCCAGGCAGGCGACAGCTTCACCGCCGGTGAAACTTCGGGAGTTTCCGGCTCTGAAGCTGCCGGCTTCTTCTTCGGGGCCGGACGTGCAGCGGGAGCGGCAGTTGTCGGGGCATCCGTCGTGATGAACGGAGCGTCGGCAGCTGGCTGCTGAGCCGCCTGCAATTGAGCGTCGTAGGCCGCCCTTGCTTCGGGATTCAGCAGGCAACGGCGGGCGGCGGAAATCTCATTGAGCAGTCTCTGAGAATGCTCGACCTGAGGCCCGACCGCCATGTCCTGCAGATAGGCCATCCGCTGGTTGGCGGCCGCGTCGATTACGTCAGCGTCGGATTCAAACGCGGCGACGCCCAGCAACCGATAGTGGCTCGGCGGCTGTTCGTGCGGCGGAATTCCCAGCCACTTGTGATAGGGATCAAACGTGTCCGACATTCGGAATGAAATCGCAGAAAGGGCGAAGTATCAAAAAACGGAAATGAAGGGTCGATTCTGGCCCGATTAACGCGGATCCGTCAACGCACTGCCGTAGCGTGAGTGCGGTTTTCTCCGGCAACCGGGCAGATGAGTTGTCGACCGTCGCGACTTTCGGCAAGGTCCGCCTCTGCTTGCCGCGTCCTGTCACGGAAAACGCGGCTTTGCAGGAAGCCTTACCGTCGAATCGAACGGATTCAGCAGACATGAAGCAACTCGAAGTGGCCCAGCATGCCGCCCAGGTCGGCGGGGCAGTGCTCAGCAAATACTTTCGCCAGTCGTTCGACGTCCGGATGAAGCAGGCCTGCGATCTGGTCACGACCGCCGACGTCGAGGCCGAGCACGCGATCGCTGCCGTCATTCGTGCCGCATTTCCGGACGACGCGATCCTCGGCGAGGAGTCGTACTCGTCTGACGTCTCCGCCGAGCGACTCTGGGTCGTCGACCCGCTCGACGGAACAACCAACTTCGCACACGGCATCCCGCACTTTGCGGTTTCGATCGGCTATTACGAAGCCGGAGATGCAGTCTGCGGCGTCGTGCTCAACCCGGCCCGCGACGACGTTTATCACGCCGTTCGCGGCGAGGGTGCTTTCGGAAACGGCGAGCGTCTGCGCGTCGCCGAACATCAGTCGCTGAGTGAATCACTCGTCGGCGTCGGCTTCTACTACGACCGCGGAGCAATGATGCGGGCGACGCTGGATTCGATCGCAGACCTGTTTGGCCAGCAGATCCACGGCATTCGACGTTTCGGCACCGCGTCTCTCGATCTCGCTCAAGTCGCCAGCGGCATGTTCGGAGCGTTCTTCGAATACGAACTCTCGCCCTGGGACTTCGCCGCCGGTCGATTGCTCGTCGAGGAAGCCGGAGGCCGCATCACAACCTGCCGCGGCGAACCGCTGCCGCTCGCAAAGACGTCCGTGCTGGCCTCAAACGGCATCCTGCACGATAGTCTGCAGTCAATCGTCGAACGTCATCTCGTTTAACGCCCAGCCGCAGGTGCCGGCTCAGACGC
>JAPOLP010000671.1 GCA_029977045.1 Planctomycetota bacterium | reverse complement strand
TGGGGTTCTCGATGCACGAGACCATCTTTCCCGCCGGCCTCGAATTCCCAATGTGGTACAAGCATCACCTGGAAGCGGTGTACTGCTACTCGGGGACGGGAGTCATTACTGACCTGGAAACCGGCGAACAGCACGAGATCGCGCCCGGCACGCTGTACGCGCTCGACAAACACGACCGGCACATTCTGAAAGCGCATACCGAACTGCGGCTGGTCTGCACGTTCAATCCGCCAGTGACGGGTCGCGAGATTCACGACGAAGAGGGAGCTTATGTCCCGCCACCGGATGCGCTTCTGGGCAAAGCCAGCTGTTGACCGGTCGGCGAATCACACCTGTCGCTGGTCGCCGACAGTCAGGGTGCGTTTCTGGAGTCAGGCATCTGCTCGACCAGCGACTTGCTGTCGTTCGAGGCGTCAGAACGTGCCGTTGCTGACTGGCTCGGACTGACGTCCAGTTCCGGTGTCAGCATCGGCGAGGCATCGAGCCCTTCTGCGTCCATCAGCTCGACGATTCGTTCCAGAGCCCTGAGCAGGCCGAGACGCTCAGCGGGATCGAGCCGGTTCAACCGTTCGAGAAACTGTTCGTGCAGCGGCGTCGGCAGATCGTCGAGTTTCTGTTGCCCGGCTTCGGTCAGTGACAGGCAAACCTTGCGGCGGTCATTGCTGCGACGCTCGCGGAGGATCAGGCCACAGGTTTCCAGGCGGTCGAGGATCCTCGACACAGTTGGCGCCGAAAGCTGAACGGCGTTCGCAACCATGACGACCGTGACCTCAGTGTCTGCCGGGAAGTCGGCAATTGACTTGAGGCACAGCATCTGTGGCACGCTGACGCCACTTCGCTTTCCGACGTTGCGCGAGTGCTCGGACGTACGACGAATGATTCGTCGGATCGCCCGCAGAATCTGAAACCCCGGTGACTCTTCGTACTGCAAGGACCTGCTCCACACTGTGAATTCCGAAAAGGTTGGTCGCGAAGTATCGCAACTCATCATCTGAATTTAAGCCCAACCGTTCGCCGAGCGACGAGGCATCCTCAACTCGGAAGTGCATTTGGAATGGTCAATCCAGTGCTTCGCGCGCGGCTGGCAACCGCTCTGTCGCCAGGTACTCCGCGATTCGATTGAGTTGTTGTGATTCGTCGAGCGAAGTGCCCTCGCGGCGGCGTTCGAGCAGCTTTGTCGGCAATCTCAGATCGCTCGCTTTCACGTCGACGGGCAGTTTGTTGCGGGATCGGCGTAGAGTCTGGATCAGTTGCAGGTCGCGGTAGCCGAACTCGGCGCTCGGTTCGATGACAGTGCCTTCGCCCCAGTCGTTCCACGTGGCGATCTGCACGATCTTCGCGTTTGAGTTCAGAGCCCGCTGCAACGACGTGCGAAACGTCTGACCTCGATCGTCCTCAATTCTGCCGTAGCCGTCGTGCAGTTTTGCTTCTTTGTAGACGTCGACGAAACGCGGAAACGCGACGGGAATCGAGTGTGGCCAGTCAGCCGCGGCCTGCTGAAACTTCTCAGTCGCGTCGAGCCCCCGTGATGGGATCGGCCAGTCGAACGCTCCGACTGCTCCGCTGCGGCGTGAGTGCTCACTGAAATAAGCAACGGGTGCCTGCAGCCGGTCAAGACAGCTTGACCACTCATCGTTGTTCAAGCCGGCATGGCCAAACGACAGCAGGACCGGCTTTCCGTCGAGCTTCACGTAGCTCGGTGACCTGAACCAGTACCTGCTTAGCCAGTCAATCTCCGTGACGGCGTGCGACACCCGATCGTCAGCGGCAAGACGACCGCCCTCGACGAGCGCTGGAATCGTCTGGTCCTCGTAGCAGATGACGAACTTCATCTTCAGCCGCTCGCACTCCTGCAGGACTCGCGTCGTGTTGCGGTGCAGAGTCGCATAGTCGCGGAAGTCCGTCAGGCCGTACCAGTCGACGATGACGCCGTCGATCCCGGCCAGCTTCATCGTCAGCAGATGACATTCGATAACCGCTCGGTCACCGGAGTCGTACGGGCCGATCAGCGGGCAGTAGTGCGACGCGATCTCGCGCCGCCCGTCGCTTTGTTTTTCAGGGTCGAAATGGTTCATCGTCCAGTGCCAGCCCCAGACGTCGCTGTGCGGCTTCGCGGCGTACCACGGCATGTAGTGAGCGAGCAGCAGCTGCGACGGCTTGTCCGATGACGGCTTCTCAGCGAACGCCCAACTCGCAGTTACCAGGAAGCAAAGCAGCGTGGCCAGCACTCGAACGAAGTGTCTGCGATGCGGAGTACTGGTGGTTGGTTTCTGGTCGGTGTGCTTCATTGGTCTTCAGAGACGATCAGGTTTTGGGGCAGTGACATTGAGGCGGGCATCGCGATCGATGGGGCGAAGCTCAGGCGATGACCTCGTCAATCACCTCGGCGTCCAGTACGCCGGTCAGCTTCTGGTCGAGGCCTCCGTAGAAGTACGTCAGCAACTGATGGTCGAAACCCATCAGACGCAGAATTGTGGCGTGCAGGTCGCGGACGTGGCGGCGGTTGACGGCTGCGGCGGCTCCCAGTTCGTCGGTTTCGCCATAGCTGGTTCCACCGCGGACTCCACCTCCGGCCAGCCAGTAGGTGAAGCCTTTCGGGTTGTGGTCGCGACCGCCCTGGTCGCCCTGCGAAACCGGCTGCCGGCCGAACTCGCCACCCCAGACGACCAGCGTTTCTTCCAGCAGCCCTTTCTGTTCGAGGTCGCTTAGCAGGGCGGCGATCGGGCGATCGATCTCAGGGCAGTGGATCGCGAGGTTCTCCTCGACGCCGAAGTGCGCATCCCAGTTCTGCTGCTGATGGCCCCCGCCGCTGTAGATCTGCACGAAACGGACTCCGCGCTCCATCAGCCGCCGGGCGATCAGGCACTGGCGCCCGAAAACCGACGAGCCGACCGACAGACGATGCGGCGGAGCCGGGTCAAACAGGCCGTACATCTCCTGCGTCTGCCGGGACTCCTGCGAGATGTCCAGAGCTTCCGGCGCGCTCGTCTGAAGCTGAAACGCCAGTTCGTAGCTGGCGATGCGGGCCTCGAGTTCTGAGTAGCCCGGATGAGCGGCGCGATATTCAGCATCGAGCGACTGTAGAGTCTCCAGTTGCCGGCGCTGCATCGCGACCGAGTCGCCAGTGAACGGCTTCAGGTCGAGGATCGGCTGACCGAGCGTCCGGAACACAGTGCCTTGATGCAGAGCTTCCATGTACCCGGCTCCCCAGTTGGGAGCACCGGGAATCGGGCCGCCGCGCGGGTCGAGCATCACCACAAAGCCAGGCAGGTCGGCGTTCTCGGTACCGAGTCCGTAATTGAGCCACGCTCCCAGCGATGGATGGCCCTGCAGAATGCGGCCGCAGTTCATCTGCAGATTGGCCGAGCCGTGCGCGAACGAGTCCTGATAGAGGCTCTTGATGACGGCCAGCTTGTCCATGTGCCGCGAGAGGTGCGGCAGAGCGTCGCTGCACCACTGGCCGCTCTCGCCGTGCTGAGCGAACTTGCGGCGCGACGCCAGCAGCTTGCCCTCTTTGACGTCGCGTCGCCGCAGTTCAATCTGAACCGACTGGCCGTCGCGCCGCTGCAGTTCCGGCTTGTAATCGAAGAGGTCCATCGATGACGGGCCTCCATACATATAGAGGAAGATGCAGCGTTTCGCTTTGTGCGGCAGCAGCGGACCGTGTACCTGCAGACCTGCCGGAGTTGCAGCTTTCGCTGAGTTCTTCCCGCCTGCCGGCAGAGGAGTTCCGACAGGCGTGCCCGATTCGGCATGAGCGCGGGACAGCAGCCCGTCGCCGGTCAGCAGCGATGCCAGAGCCAGCCCGGTAAATCCCGCTCCCGAGTGCTGCAGGAACCGGCGTCTGCCGTGATTGAAGCTGTCGATTGAGTTCACCGTTCGGACCCTCCGCAGGTCATTCGACATAAACGAATTCATTCAGGTTGAAGATGGTCCGGCACAGCGCCGCCAGAGCGTCGCGCTTCAGCCGCTGCTGATCGTCGTCGCGCGCGAGTCGCTCCAGACGCGGAGCCGGCCACTCGGCACGGACGACGTCGAGTTCGCCCTGTTCGCTGGC
>JAPOLP010000156.1 GCA_029977045.1 Planctomycetota bacterium | reverse complement strand
AGACCGACACGATTCGCACCGCACAACTCAGGTATATCCCTCCCGCCGTGCAACAGTGAACCAGGTTCTCGGACAGCAAGAACCTGCTTCCTGCGCTAACCCCGGGCCGGAGGAATCCAACCATGAGTCACTCAGAGAACGCCACCAACGTCCGCTGCGGAAGTAGCAGGAGCCGGCATGGCAGCGTGACTGGGGCAGGTCTGCTGATCGTCGCCCTGCTCTTCCAGATGTCTGGCCGCGCTGAGGAAGTGCCGAATGATCCGCTCGTCGGAATCAGTACCAGTTGGAAGATCCGGCTCAACACGCCGAACGACAAGGGCAGCCTGCCGCAGATGATCGCCGTTCTGCTGCCCAACGGGACGCTGTACGACAACTACATGATTCTGGAGCTTAACCACACGTCGTTTCCGACGTACTCGGCCGGCGGGATGCAGCTGCAGATCTGGAACTACGACAAGGAACTGACATGGAGCGATCCGTACTCGCCGGGAAGCAGATGTCGGACGACCGACGAAGAGATCTCCTTCATGATCGACGCCGAGATCGTCCAGGACACGAATTCACCAACGGGTAGAAGCGTCGTGTTCACCGTGCGGGAATTCAGGAGTACGACCTGGGGTGAATATGACACCCTGCCGTCGTACCGCATCCCCACAAAGCTGCAGTCCTTTGATGGCTTTTCCCCTGCAGAATGCGTCAGTGAGTCAGGTGTCAACGTCGGGGGGACGGAAGTCGAATACATGAAGATCGACAGCATCAAGTATCGATTTGCTTCCGGCGAAACTCGCGACGACTCGACAGACTACTGTGCTCACAACTGCGTCTGTAATGCTGAAACACAACTCGACGGTGAGACACTGGAGAGGGCCACATCGTACTGATTGCGATACCCGTCACCTGCCGACAGCAACGGCATGAGACTTCACCTGTCGCTGAAGTCGCGAGAAACCAGACGACAATCTGCAGCACATTGGAGTCGATCGTGCTCGAGAACCAGACGCATCCAGTACCGGCAAGGCAGCAACGAAGTCCCGGCGCTCGTCAGCGTCGAGGGAGCATCATTGTCCTGTCGGCATGCCTGATCGTTGCCATCTTTGCCTTCACCGCTTTCACAGTCGATCTTGGACTAATCGTGCTTGTGAAGCAGGAACTGCAAACTGCGGCAGACGCTTCCGCGCTCGCAGCTGCTCAGGAACTGATCGAAATGCAGGGGCACGCTCCTGGAACTCCTGCTGAACAACAGGCGTTGAATGTCGCACGCACGGCTGCAGTGGATGTCGCCGCTGCCAATCCCAACGCATATCGGACATCGACGTTCCTAGACCCAATGGCCGACGTCGAATTCGGCAACCGCACTTGGAACCCAACGACTCAGCAGTGGGTGACGACCTGGGGCAGCGGCCCGTACAACGTCGTGCGAACAACGGCCCGACGGACATCAGCCACCGGCAATCCTCTGCCGCTTTCGTTTGCTCTTGTCATCGGCCACCAGGATGCCGACGTCACTGAGCAGGCTGTTGCCGGCCTGATGACTGGCGTCGGGTTCGCGTCTGGGGGAGGCGGTCACGGACCGATTCTTCCATTCGCAGTCGACATTGACTCGTGGATGGCACTGGAAGCTGCCACCGAGCCTGATAACTGGCGCTGGGATGAAGCGACCGGCACGATCGAGCCGGGCTCCGACGGAATCCCGGAGCTGTTGATGTACCCCAATGGGCCAGATGTGACATTGCCTTCAGGCAACCGCGGCACAATCAACATCGGCAACCCGAATAACAGTACGGCTGACCTGCGTCGACAGATTCGTGACGGAATCACCACGGGTGACCTGGCCTTCCACGGCGGTTCGATCGATTTCAGTAACGGACCGATTGACTTCACTGGAGATCCCGGTCTGAGCGCCGCCATCAAGAGTGACCTTCAGGCAATCATCGGCGAGCCGCGCGCAGTCGTTCTGTTCACGGCAGTCTCCGGCACTGGTGCAAACGCCGTTTACACGTGCGTTCGATTCGTCGGCGTCAGAGTCTGCTACGTGCATCTGACCGGCCCCATGAGCCTCAAGAGGGTCATTGTGCAGCCGACAGCGCTCATAGACGACTGGATCATTCCCGGCCCCACTGACACCACCGTTCCAGGCACGATCTACTCGGCGCCTCGATTGCTGCAGTAGAAGAGGACCGTGCTTGCGTCGCACTTCAGGTTTCAGCGAAACCGGGATACAACCGCGAAACCAGCGAAACCTTTTTCTGGTAAGCTGGTTCTGTCCGAGACCCAAAACGACTTCTCGCGGTTGCCTTCTTTCGGTCGGACTGACCATGAAACGTATTCTTGCTCCGTTACTCGTTGTGCTGGGGGTGTTTGCCCTGTGCTTTGCGGCTGTTCGTCCACCTCAAGGGTTGGAAACGAATCCGGCGGTTGTCGCAGCTTTTGACGGGGAGCTGGCCGGGAGCGCTTCGACGGTTGATGAGTTTCTGGAAGCTCAGTGGCAGACCGAGGGGCTCGCTCCGGCGGCAGAAGCGGACGAGCTGCAGGTGCTGCGGCGGCTGGCGTTGTCGCTGATGGGAACCGTGCCCTCGCTCGAAGAATTACGGCAGTTCGAGTCCGATGAGGCTCCGGACCGGCTGGAACGCTGGACGCTCCGCTATCTGCAGGATGACCGGTTCGCGGACTACTTTGCCGAGCGGCTGGCGCGGTCGTTTGTCGGCGTCGAAGGCGGCCAGTTCGTTATTTTCCGCCGCGATCGTTTCGTTGCCTGGCTGGCCGAGCAGCTGCGGCAGAACACGCCGTACGACCAGATGATTCGCGAGATGGTCGCGTCCGAAGGTCTGTGGACCGGCGAGCCGGCCTCGAACTTCATTACGTCGGCGGTCGCGGACGGAAACCTCGACCACAACAAACTCGCGGCCCGGTCGGCGCGGGCGTTTCTCGGGCAGAGCATCGACTGTGCCCAGTGCCACGACCACCCGTTCAATGCGAACCTCAAACAGGAGGACTTCGCCGGCCTGGCCGGTCAGTTCGGACGCGTCGAAGTCGCGGCCCTCGGCGTTCACGAAATGTCGATGTCCGGCTCGGACGCGAAGCCTCGCATGAAGAAAAAGAACAACGCCGAGGAAGACGAGGCGGAGGAGCCGATCCCCGATCCAGTCGTCCCGTTCGGCCAGGACTGGCTACCAGGCGACGGGACGACACGGCAGAAGTTCGCCGCCTGGCTGACTCACTCCGAAAACCGCCGATTCGAGCGAGCCATCACGAACCGCGTCTGGGGCCTGATGTTCGGTCGGCCCTGTGTTGACCCGGTCGACGATATGCCCGATCCACCGCCTGCCGGTCAGCCGGATTTGCTCGACGTCCTGGGTACGGACTTTCGTCAGCACGGCTACGACCTGCGGCACCTGATTCAGACGATCTCCGCGTCGCGAGCCTTCCGGCTGGAATCAACGCACCCGGCGACGGACTCGGCAGAGCTTGCGGCGGTCGAGGAAACCTGGGCCGTCTTCCCGCTGACCCGCCTGCGGCCCGAGCAGATCATCGGGTCGATCATTCAGGCGAGCTGGGTGCAGACGGTCGACCAGAATTCGCACCTGTTCGTGCGGTTCCAGCGGTTCACGAAGGAAAACGACTTCATCAAGGAATACGGCGACCTCGGCGATCAGGAACTCGACGAACAGACCGGCACGATTCCGCAGGCACTCCTGCGGATGAACAGCGACGTCACCCGCGACGCGATCAAGAGCGACATGATGTCGACGTCAGGCCGCATAGCTGGCATGTGCCGCGATGACGAGAGCATCGTCGACACCGCCTACCTGATCTGCTTCTGCCGCCAGCCAACTCCGCCGGAACGCGACCACTTTCTGGCACAGCTTTCCGGCGTCTCAAAGAACGAAAAGAACCGCGTTGTCGAAGACCTCTTCTGGGCGCTGTTCAACTCGCCGGAGTTTTCGTGGAATCATTGAGGGAGGAGGCAGTGGGCAATGGTGAGTAGGCAGTCGGGAAACGCAGTGGTTCGCCACCTGCTTTCTCGATGCTCTCTGTGCCCGGATTGCCCTCAAACCCCACTGCCCATTCCCAACTGCCTCTGGAAATCCCATGTTTCACCCCGTCCCCCGCCGTTCCGTTCTGCAGTCTGCTGCGGGGCTTGGGCTGTCGTTTCTGATGCCGGCTCTCGACCTGAAAGATGCTGAGGAACGCGGCTCCGAACGGGCGAAGTCACTGCTGATTCTGTGGATGGCTGGAGGACCGAGTCAGTTGGAGACGTGGGATCAGCACGCGGGCTCGGCGACTGGTGGGCAGACGAAGGCGATCAAGACGACGCTGCCGGGAGCGGAAATCGCGAGCCTGTATCCGCAGGTGGCGGAACAGCTCGGTGAGCTGAACATCATCCGGTCGCTCACGTCGAAGGAAGGCGACCACGAACGCGGGACCGTCTACGTGAAGACGGGTTACCGGCCCGATCCAATCTTCACTTACCCCGCCGTCAGCGCGATCGTCGCGAAGAAACTGCGCAGTGAGGAGCTGGAGATCCCGGCGCACGTCTCGCTGGGCGGCGGCCAGTGGCCGGCTCGCGGCGGCTATCTGGGAGCCTCGTTCGACGCTTTTCGCGTCTTCAACCCCGGTCGGCACATCAATAATCTGAAATCGCTGGTCGACGAAGAGCGTCAGGCACAGCGGCTCAAGAGTCTCGACGTCGTCACGAGTGCCTTCGCCCGTGGTAAGCAACTGCAGGTCGACAAGACGCTGCATCAGCACACGATCGACCAGGCATTGCGGATGATGAGTTCCGAGCAGCTCAAGGCGTTCGAGATCGACAGCGAACCGGCAGCAGTCCGGGACGCGTATGGCGACTCGCAATTCGGACGCGGCTGCCTGGTCGCTCGACGACTGCTGGAGACCGGAGTGCGGGCGATCGAGGTCACTCTGAACGGCTGGGATTCGCACGCCTCGAATCACGAAGGCCACATCACGCAGTCGCAGATGCTCGACCCGGCCTTCGCGACGCTGATCAGCGAACTCAAGAAGCGTGACCTGCTGCAGTCGACGATAGTGCTGTGCATCGGCGAGTTCGGTCGGACGCCGAAGATCAACCCCCTCGACGGTCGCGATCACTGGCCGAACTGGTTTTCGTGCATCGTCGGAGGCGGCGGACTGGCGAAGGGACTGGTCATCGGCGAGACCGATCCCGCCGGAACGAAGGACGCCACTGAACCGGTTTCGGTGAACGATCTGTTCGCAACGCTGCTGCAGCAACTGAGCATCGATCCGGCAGAAGAAACGATGACGCCGATCGGTCGCCCGATCGCCCTGAGCGACGGTAAGCCCGTTGCGAAACTGCTCGGTTAGTTCTGTCCGAGTCAGCAGGACGCGATCTCGACCGGGCGGCAGCAGCAGCAGGCTTCGTCTCCCAGGCCAAGCAGTCGCGGAATCTCCTGCTGGCGGTACGCGAAGATGCGCTGCAGGTCGGGTCTCACGAAGATGCTGTGGACCAGTTTGCCGCCGAACAGGTCGTAGCGGACGCGATCCGTCATCAGCGTCCCGCCGTCGCGTTCCTCGAAAACGTGTTCATGCTGCCAGAGACGGTACGGACCGCGGAGCTGCGAGTCCTCAAAGCGGAACGGCGGTTCCCACTGCGTGATCTCCGTTCGCCAGCGAATCGGAATGCCGTGCAGCTTCAGGCGGTAGTCGATCAGACGACCGACGCTCATCTGAATCGGTCGCGGGGTACGGACCTGAAAGTTCAGCCAGGGCGGCGTGATCGCTTCGAGCTGGAACGCGTCCGCAAAGAAGGCGAAGACGTCGGCTCGCGGTAGCGGAAACCATTGTTGAGCGGTCAGGGAGAAGCGGCTCATGGGAAGCTCGATGAAGAATTCGGTGATTTTTGAATTTTCCGGTTAAGCACCGCGACGAAATCCGGAACCGATGGCGAGGGCCGTTCTCGACCCGTCCATCCCGTTACCGAAGGATTTCCGCAAATGATTACGGAGTGCCACAACCGGCCTCAGTCACCCGGCGTTAACTCGAACGTTGCCACAAAAGCGGTCGAATTCATCCACAGCGACGAATTCGAGAGCACCACGGAGACGCAGCTCGTGGACGACTCGGTCGAGTTGTACGCAGTCGAAGAGCAGCAACCAGGTTCTTTTGACCCTGACCACGTCGCCGGCTCGATCCTGTCGGCGCTTCAGCAGAGTCGCCTCCTGACGTTTGAAGGCGAGCAACTGCTGTTCAAGCGGCTGAACTTCCTGCGTTTCCGAGCGAGTGCCCTGCAAGCTGGTCTGCACCCGACGCGACCATCGAAGAAGAAGCTGCGGGAGATCGAGCGGCTGCTGGCGGACGCTCACGACGTGCGGACCGAGCTGGCAACGTCGAACCTGCGGCTGGTTGCTTCGATCGCCGGCAAGCTGGCGATTTCCGGTGAAGAGTTCGACGAATTCGTTGCCGAGGGAAATTCGATCCTGCTGTACGCGATCGACAAGTTTGATTACTCACGTGGCTTCCGCTTCAGCACCTACGCCACGCACGCGGTTCAGCGGCACCTGTATCGAGTCATCGATCGCCGGCGGAAGCGAGCCGGCCGCGAGAACGCCCGTGACCCCGAGCATCTGCTGAACGTCGTCGGTCGCGAGGCCGATCCGGATGAAATCACTGAGTCTGAAGTCAGCGAGGCCGCGACAGCCATCATGTCGCGAATGGACAACCTGCTGACGGATCGTGAGCAGTACATCGTGCGGGGCCGTTTTGGGCTGGATGGGTCCGGAGAAGGCAAGACGTTCGCCGTTCTTGCTGACCAGCTCGGACTCAGCAAGGAGCGAGTCCGCCAGCTTCTGCAGCAGAGCCTCGAGAAGCTTGGCGAGGTCGCTCAGCCATTCGCCGCCACCTTTGCTCCCGGTTAAGTCGGTCTACAACCGAAGTCGCAGCCGTGGAACAGTCCTTACGCTCACGCCGAAACCAAACAAACGGGCCTTGCCGAACCGGCGAGTTTCACTCAGGAGTCAATCATGCAGTCTCAGCTCGCCCCGCGAACGTGGATGAAACTGACACTCGGAATTGCGGGCATCTACAACCTGGTCTGGGGATCGGTCGCCGTGCTGCTTCCAGAACAGATGCTGTCCGCGTTCGGCGTCTCTCCGCTCCCCCGGTATCCACAGTTCTGGCAGTGCATCGGAATGATCGTCGGCGTGTACGGCGTCGGGTACCTCATCGCGAGTCGCGATCCGCACCGTCACTGGCCGATCGTCCTCGTCGGGCTGCTGGGCAAAGTCTTCGGCCCGATCGGCTTTCTGGTTTCTGTGAGTAACGGCTCGCTGCCTGGGAGCCTGGGCTTGATGCTGATTGCCAATGATCTCGTCTGGTGGCTCCCCTTCGCTCTGATCCTCTTCTCGGCCGCGCGTCATCACCACTGCCAGGCGTCCTCCTACAGCGAGACCGACTCCGACGCCCCACTCCGCGAGCTGAAATCACAGTCCGGGCAGTCGCTCGACGATCTCGCTGCCGAGCGGCCACAGCTCGTCGTGTTCCTCCGCCACGCCGGCTGCACATTCTGCCGCGAGGCTCTGTCGGACCTGGCTCGAGCACGCCAGACGATTGAATCACTCGGTGCCGGAATCGTGTTCGTCCACCTCGGGAACGAATCCCGCGATGCCCCGGTGTTCGACAGGTACGGTCTCGGTGACCTTCCGCGAGTGGCTGACCCTCAGAGCCGTCTCTATCGACTGTTCGGGCTCGACCTCGGAAGCGTGGGCCAGTTGCTCGGTCCGAAGACCTGGCTGCGAGGCATCCTGGCGGGATTGATCAACGGTCACGGTGCCGGTCCCATTCAGGGAAACGCCTTTCAGATGCCGGGCATTTACGTATTCCACTGCGGCCAGATCGTCGCCGGCTTCCAGCATCGATCAGCCTCAGACCGGCCAGACTATCTCTCCCTCGTCCGACAGGCTGCTCAGCGACAGGCGAGTGCCGTCGCCTGACCGCAGAGCTTTTCGGATTGCCACAAATCCTGAGTGATACCGCCAACTTCGAGTTTGCCTCCTGCAGAGGTCACATACAAATTCGAGGATTCCGTTCTCGCCAGCGACTCAGACACTGGTGGTTGATCTGCAGGAGACGTCCGAGAAATGTCGAACCGGTTTGCCGATCTGTATGCGAGCCTCCAACCGCTGCGGACGAGGCTGTTGAGCCATCCGCTGTATGGGCAGCTTGAGACCGTCGAGGATCTGCACATATTCATGGAGTACCACGTTTTCGCCGTGTGGGACTTCATGTCGCTGCTGAAAGCCCTGCAGCGCAGGCTGACTTGCGTCGAAGTTCCGTGGACTCCTCCCGCCAGTCAGCGAGCCTGTCGCCTGATCAACGAGATCGTTCTGGCTGAAGAGTCCGATGACGACGGAGATGGTTCATTCACAAGCCATTTCGATCTGTATCTCTCAGCCATGAATGAAGCCGGAGCATCGACAGATGCCGTCAATCGCCTTCTCAGCGAGCTGACACCGGGCACGGACTGGCAGACCGCAGCTCACAGTGCCCAGCTTCCGCTTGAGGTTCGCCGCTTCTTTTTCAGCACTTTCAGCGCGATCGATAGCGATGATCTGCCGGCGATTGCCGCAGCGTTCACGTTTGGGCGTGAGGATCTGCTGCCAGACGTGTTTACGCGGATTGTCGAGACGCTCAACGAACGCTCTGACGGGAGGCTTGAACGCTTCGACTATTACCTGCGACGGCACATCGAACTGGATGGCGATGAGCATGGCCAGATGGCTCGGATGCTGATCGAAGAACTTTGCGGGGATTCCGACGAGTGCTGGGAGTCGGCCCGTAACGCTGCAGTCGATGCCTTGTTTGCCCGACTCGATCTCTGGGACGCTGTCGCTCGCCGTCTTCAATCGCGCCCAGTTCTCACTGCCGGGGTTCTCTAACGCCGCTCGCCGCGACCGATGACGTGGAAACAGCGACCTCGCTGCCGTCCGCCGCTTGCAAACCTGCTCCGCTGAGTAGACGCTGTCGTGCTGTCAGTGGCTGCGACTCTCGTTTCCGACGCAGCCGCCAGCACTGAAGGCCTGCGGACGTGAGGCGGGGCGTTGAGATTCTCCCTGAAAGACAATGAGAGCAGCCGGCGGCGTATTGATATGACGCCGATGATCGATTGCGTCTTTCAGTTGCTGCTGTTCTTTCTGGTGGCCAGCCACTTCGAGGAGCAGGCGAGGGTGTCCGGCGAAGGGCAGCTCGATGCGAATTTGCCGGAAGCCGCTGCCGCGATGCCAATGACCATGCGACCGCGTGAGCTCGTGGTCAACATCAACGGCAATGGCGAGTTTTATGTCGGCGGAAATCTGCTCAACGAACAGCAGCTTGCCGACCAGCTGCGGCGGGCCCAGACCGACAACCCCGGCAACCAGTCCGTCGTGATTCGCGGTGACGAAGCCGCTGACTGGAAATTCGTTGCTCGCGTCATGTCGCTCTGTAATCAGGCTCAGATAGTCGATTACCGTGTGGCGGTGGTGCCGGAAGACGAACTGCCCGAGACAGGTCCGCAGCCATGAGCAGCCTGCTGCGCATGTCGGACGACGAGCTGACGCGGCGAGCGTCCTCGGGCGACGGTCTGCGAATGCTGGCGTCGGTTTGCCTGGCGACGGCGGCAACGGTCCTCGCACTGCTGGGACTGGCGGGCCGGTTTGGTTCCGTGGAGAGCCGCTGGCTGCCGGGCATCGAACATCCCGCCGGCCTCGCCGCGTGGGCCGTCGTGCTGGGCGGAATGGTTCTTCTTGCGGGGATTCTCGCGGAAAGCGTT
>JAPOLP010001093.1 GCA_029977045.1 Planctomycetota bacterium | reverse complement strand
CGGACGTGCCCGACGTTGCCGTGATCGTGATGGTCGACGTAGACCTGCCAGCCGCCGCCGCGTTCATCCGTCCGCAGAAAGATGCCGCTGTCCGGTCCCCAGTCGGGACGCAGCGAGACTTCCAGCTCAAACTCGTCGAACGTCTCGTCCGTCAGCAGGAAGCCGCCGTTGCCCGAGCCCGGTGGTCCCTGCTCGCCGAACAGGACGCCGTCATCGTTGACGCCCCAGTGCCCACCGGTCCCGTGCTGGCCTCGTTCCTTCTGCAGATGCCAGCCAGCCAGGTCCCTGCCGTTGAACAGCGGCTTCCAGTCTCCAGCTTCTGAAGCAGCCACTTTCCGGGCAGCGTCGCGAGCCAGCGGGCGGCTGATGAGCATTCGCAGCTTCGACTTCGGTCCGGTCAGCTTTCGCGCGAGCACGTCGTCTTCCGTGAATCGAGCCAGCAGGATCTCGCCGTCGGAAGATCGGTTGCGGTCATACGAGATGTAGATCGTGCCATCCGGAGCCTGAAAACCGTCGGGGTACGAGATGCCCTTCCGCTCGTCGAGCATCAGGCCGCCACGCCACGACTTGCCGTCGTCGTCAGACAGCCAGGCTGTTAATTGACTGCGGCCTTCGTGCTGATCGATCGTCGCTCCATGTTTGACCAGCAGCAGCCGGCCGGAGGCCAGACGCCGAATGTGGAACCTCGCCACCGGGTGATTGATCGCCGAAGAGACTGGTTTCGACCAGGTCGCACCGCGGTCGGTCGACGTACTCTCAACAATGCCCTTCCGCGTCCGAGCCAGCAGCCACAGCGAGCCATCCCGGCGTTCGACGATCATGTGCTCGTGCCAGTCCGGCTCCGGCACCTTGACGCCGCCGCGACGTTCCCAGGTCGCTCCGCGATCGGTCGAGACAAACACGTTCGCGCCGCGCAGCGGGTCGAGTTCGCTGAAGCAGCCTTTGAACGGACCGAATCCGCCGCGCTGGTCGAGCGAGATCGGCAGCATCCACTCGCCGGTCGACAGCACCGTCGGCTTGTTGAGCGTCACGCCGTGCCAGATGCGTCGCGGCTTCGACCAGACCGGCACGTCAGCATCGGGTTCCTCACTGACCGCCGCCCAGACTCCGGCTCGGCCATCAAACATGTCCATTGACTGGTCGAAGATCAGCCACAGGCGCCCGAGCGGATCGGTCCAGAGATTCCCGACGAGGATGCTGCGCGGGCGCGGCAGTTCGGGCGAGTGCGAGTCGACAACCAGCCGTGGGTTCGACCAGGTCTCACCGTCGTTGTCACTGGTCGCGAGGACGAAGAACGCCTTCGGACTGTCGCCGCCCGCGACCCAGCACGCCCACAACCGTCCGCCGCGAGTCCGCTCGATCCCGATCGTCATGCCGTAGTCGAGCCGATCGTACCCGTACTCCGGCAACGGCGACGTATTCAGCACCGGCGGCACCAGAGCAGCGTCGGCAATCTTCTCCATCGCCCGAATCCGCTCGGCCTCGGCCTGTTCGGCAGCCGCCACGACTCCGGCAGCAGCAACCATCCAGAGCAGACTGACAACCACTCTCGTTAAACCACTCATGCCAGCACCTCGCGAGGAACTTAAGACCCGCCCGGATTCTGGCACTCCCCAAAGACGATTGAAACCACAGCGAAGGCTCAGCAGGCGAAGCCAAAACCCAGAACACAGCGAGACTGAGCAGAGTCATTCTGTAAACCACCTGGCCGCAAGTAACCGGGCTTCAATTGCAACAGCCTGGATCACCACGAAAAACACGAAAGGACACGAAAAGAGCAGCAGCATTCTCTGTCTTCTTTTCGTGTCCTTTCGTGCCTTTCGTGGTTGTCCCTCGTCACCATGGCGGAACGAGTGCTCATCCGGTGACTGCTCATTGCGATCTGGCCTCACACGGCTGATCATTCACTGGTTGATCAATCTGCGGGGGCGTTCAGATGGTGGGTGGGACGTTTGAGGCGGACGGGGGCGACGCGGGGTTTGAGGATCGCGGGTTCGGCGGCGGGGGCACGCACGAGCGGCTGTCGTATCCGTACGACGTCTTCCTCAGCCACAGTGCGAAAGACAAGTCCGTCGTGCGCGAGCTGGCCGATCGGTTGCGTGCAGAGGGGCTGAGCGTCTGGTTTGACGAGTGGGAGATTCAGGGCGGGCATTCGATCCCCAAGCGGCTGGCGGATGGCCTGCAGAACTCGCGCGTCCTGCTGCTGCTCTCGCGGAATTTCTCGCAGTCGGACTGGGCGCAGTACGAGGGAGCGACGTTTCTGTTCCGCGACCCGCAGAACCGCCGCCTGCAGTTCGTCCCGGTGCAGCTCGAACAGTTGG
>JAPOLP010000799.1 GCA_029977045.1 Planctomycetota bacterium | reverse complement strand
TAGTCCTCAGGGGTGGTGACCTCGACAGCCATGATGGGCTCGAGGATGACCGGCTGGGCCGCCGCGGCGGCCTTCTTCAGGGCCTGCGAGCCCGCGATCTTGAACGCCATCTCAGAGGAGTCAACATCGTGGTAGCTACCGTCGTTGACAAGCCACTCAGCTCCGACCACTTCGCATTCGCAGAGCGGCCCTTTATCCATCGACAGCCGCATCCCGTGCTCAATCGCCGGGATGTATTCCTTGGGAATACGTCCCTGAGTGATCTGATTCGTAAAGACGAACGGAGCCTCGGCATCCTCGCCCCGCGGGATCAGCTTGCCGACGATATGAGCGTACTGCCCAGAACCACCGGACTGCTTTTTGTGCTTGTAGTTGAACTCGACTTCCTTTGTCGGCATTTCGCGGTAGGCAACCTTTGGCTCGCCAACGAGAACCTCGACGTTGTACTCGCGCTTCATTCGCTCGATGTAAACTTCGAGATGCAACTGTCCCATGCCCGCGATGACGGTCTCGTTCGTTTCCGGGTCGGTGAAGACGCGAAATGTCGGGTCTTCACGACGGAACCGTTCGAGAGCCTTGCCCAGTCGGTCGGTTCCTTCGCGAGTCATCGGCTCGACCGACAACCGCAACACGGCTTCCGGCACAAAAATGTTTTCGAGCGCGATGTTGGCATTGCCACCGCAGAATGTATCGCCCGATGCACAGTCGACGCCGACGATCGCGATGATGTCGCCAGGCCCGGCTTCGTCGATTTCCTCGCGATCGTTCGCGTGCATTCGCAGCAGGCGACCGAAGCGGGTCTTCTTGCCGGTTCGAGCGTTGTTGTAGCTCTCACCCTTCTTGATCTGTCCCTGGTAGATTCGGCAGAACGTCAACTGGCCGAACTGTTCGAGCACCGTCTTGAAGGCCATCGTGACCAGCGGAGCGTTCTCGTCCGGCGTCAGTTCAAGCGGAGCACCCTTCCCGGTCTCGTCAACGTTATCGAGATCCTGTGCCTGGACCGCACGGTCAAGCGGCGACGGCAGGAAATCGACGACCGCGTCCAGCAGTTCTTGAACGCCGCAGTTGCGGTACGCGGTTCCCATCATCACGGGAGTAATCTCCTGTGACAGCGTTGCCTGACGAATGATCCGTTTCAGGTCGGCGAGTTCCGGTTCCTGCTCTTCGAGCAGAGCAACCATCAGGTCGTCGTCGAACAGCGAAAGCGCTTCCAGCATATGAGTCCGGGCTTCCTGAGCTTCGTCCTGAAGTTCGGCGGGGATCTCCTTGCGGACAACGGTTTCGCCCTTTTCACCTTCAAAGTAGACGGCCTGCATCGTCAACAGGTCGATCGTCCCCTTGAAGTCCATCTCTGCGCCGATCGCAACCTGCAGCGGAACGGGCGTCACACCGAGTTTCTCTTCGATCTGCTTGATGACCTTCTTCGGGTTTGCTCCCGTCCGGTCCATCTTGTTGATGAACGCGATGCGCGGAACACCGTACCGTTTCATCTGTCGGTCGACGGTCAGCGACTGGCTCTGCACACCACCGACGGCACACAGGACGAGAACGGCTCCATCGAGTACTCGCAGCGAGCGTTCCACTTCGACGGTGAAGTCAACGTGGCCCGGCGTGTCGATGACGTTGATCGGGTGCCCGTTCCATTCGACGCGAGTACAGGCGGACTGAATCGTGATGCCGCGCTCACGTTCCAGATCCATGAAGTCCATCGTGGCTCCGCCGTCGTCTCCCTTAACTTCCCGGGTCTTATGAATTCGCCCCGAGTAGTACAGGATTCGCTCTGTCAGAGTGGTCTTTCCCGAGTCGATGTGAGCCGAGATGCCGATGTTGCGGAGTTTTGAGAGGTCTTTCATTGCCGTGAACCTGAAACGAAAACGTTTCGACTGAATCCAATCCGACGGTCGTCGCTTTCAGGGACGAAGCACGCCGAATAATGATGGACCAGGGACTCCTGACCGCCAGGACTCCCAGACGAAGAGGCCACTCGCGTGACCTGAGACTCTATGGACGGTTCCGCTCAAACAGAGCCGAACCTCAACTGTAAAAGCATCCGACGCCAGAAGGACGCCGACCGGGCCGCGACACGATGCACGATCAACGCATCGTTGACACGGAGATTTCACGCTCTCAGTGGACAATCAAGGGAATGCCAGCCTGAAGATGCTCTGAACTGTCCAAGGCTCGCCATTTGGCGGCTCGAAAGAGTTCAGAACGAGGCTCACATGCTCAGGTGGGACAGCTCGAAGCGGAGCAGCTCTCAATCAGAGTTCACCGTAACTCGACGCTTGTCGCTGATTTCTGAGCCAGACCGCGTTCGGTGGGACGCGAGATAGTATCGATCGTCAGGTCTGGACGGAACAGCAAAAGGCCTCAATTCCCGCAGGTTACTCCAAACCTTGACGCCAGTTGCGTCGATCGGGCGACGCATCGGCAAAGCCTGAGGCGTCGAAACAGACCGACGGCTCAGCAAAACTCCCGTTGACCTGATTCTGCAAATCCGCAGAAAATCCCAAGCCCCTCGGAAAAAGGCTCAAGTCTGGCCATTCCACTCCCGCACTTCGGTCCCGCTCGACCTGCCAGCTTCACACAGACTGAACCGGCAGCGTCTCCCCGAATTTCCTTTGAGCAAGGATGCTCAGCCATGCCCTCAGCACTCCTTCTTGCTGCTCTGCTGACCGCTTCCGCCATCGACACCGCTCCGGCACTTGTCGATTCCGCACCGACTGCAGAACAGGTAGCGGCTCGCAGGAAACAGCGAGACCTTCCTGCGTCAGCTGCGATCGACTTCATCCGAATGCGGGATCAGGAACGCTATCGGATCACTGACTTCGAGATCCTGCCACCAGACGCTCACACCGTCACCCCAGATACGGTCTTTCATGCTCCGGCTTCTCCAGTCGCAGTTTCGGCTGACCTCTCGCAATCGAATGGCGCAACGTCGCTCGACTACCAGGTCATCAGCCTCGACACCTCGCTCATCCGAGCACAGAACTACGACGAAGATCCCAGCGGTGGGAATCTGAACCAGCAGACATTCGCGGCCCCGCCCATCGGATTGCCCTTCGCCCAGCAAGGGACAATCTGGCCAGGCACGCCACTGCTCGCGCCGAACGGAATGCTCGGCGGTCCGGCGCCCGCCGCGACCATGCAGGGCATCAACGGGCCACAGCCTTACCGCTTTGGCTGGACCTCGAAGTTTGACGTCGGGTTCCTTCTGGATTCAAAAGCCAAGAAGGTCGGCGCCGGCGATCTCAGTGTCTTCGAGTTCAATTCGGAAATCCGCTACACCGCGCCGACTCCGATGCAGTGGATCTTCTCCGTCGCTCCGCAATTCAACCTGCGTCTGTGGGATGGCCCCAATGTCCCCGGCATTCCTGGCGACGTCTACCGGATCTGAACTGACCTTCAGCTCACGAGTCCTACCTGGGGCCCGTACACGATGGAGCTGTGGTTCAATCCGTCGTTGAATACGTCGTTCGAGTCCCCGATTTCGTCAGAAGCCTGGAACTTCGACGGGCGAGCAGCCGTGTTCG
>JAPOLP010000908.1 GCA_029977045.1 Planctomycetota bacterium | reverse complement strand
GAGATGACGCTTGATGATTTCATCGACTACTGCGCCGAGCTGGATCTCGATGGGACGGAGCTGACGTCGTACTACTTCACTCAGGAAACGCCCGAGTACCTGCTGGGTCTCAAGCAACGCTGCTTCCGACTGGGACTCGACGTTTCTGGAACGGCGATCGGCAACGACTTCTGTCTGGCAGAGGGCGAGAAGAGGACTGAGCAGATTGATCTCTGCAAACGCTGGATCGACCACGCGGCCGTGCTCGGTGCTCCGGTCATCCGCATCTTCGCCGGCAAGGTCGCGAAAGGAGACACTGAAGAGGTCGCTCTCGACCGCTGTGTTGCCGGGATCAACGAGTGTCTCGACTACGCCGCGACAAAGGGTGTCTTCCTGGCTCTGGAGAATCACGGCGGGATCACGGCGACGCCGCAGCAGTTGCTGGCGATCGTCAAGCGGGTCAAAGAGTCGCCCTGGTTCGGTATCAATTATGACAGCGGGAACTTCCAGACGGACGATCCGTACGGCGACCTGGAGCAGATCGCTCCGTACGCGATTAACGCTCAGATCAAGGTTTCCGTAACGGCGAAAGGCCAGAAGCAGCCGGCGGACATTCCGCGGATGGTCAACATTCTGAAGGCAGCGAATTACCGCGGATATGTCGTGCTGGAATACGAAGAAGGCAAGCCACGGGAAGAGATTCCGGAGTACATCAAGCAGCTGCGTGAACTGTGCTCGTGACATTAGGCGTCTTGCCGGACGGATTGCGCCGTTCCGCTGCCTTCATATCGTCGCAAAGCGGCGGCTGGTACGTTCCCACGCAGAGCGTGGGAACGAGTTCCTCTGACACAAACGAAAAGCTGATTCTCGATGCCAATTGATATCGCTGTTGTTCCCGTTGCCGGCCACGGGACTCGACTGCTGCCGGCTACCAAATCTCAGCCGAAGGAAATGCTGCCGGTCGGACGTAAGCCGGTGGTGCAGTACGTTGTGGAAGAGCTGACTCAGGCTGGCATTCACAAGCTGCTGTTCATCACAGGCGCCAGCAAGACGTCGATCGAGAATCACTTCGACTTTGACGAGCGGCTGATCAACTACCTGCGTGAATCCGGTCGTGAAGATGAGCTGCAGCAGCTGGCCTTTGAGCGGCAGGACATCGAGTACTTCTACACGCGTCAGCGGCGGCAACTTGGTCTGGGGCACGCCGTTCTGTGCTCAAGGTCGCTGATTGGCAGTCAGAACTTCGTTGTCGCGCTTGGTGATTCGATCATCGGCATCAATGCTCAGTCGGACATTGTTCGACGCATGACGGACGAGTTTGAATCGTCCGGTGCCGACATTGTCGTCGCCTTCGAGGAAGTCAATAGAGCTGACGTGTTCCGTTACGGAATCGCCCAGCCACGCGGTGCTGCGGGCGAGCGATTTGAACTCGCCGACCTCATCGAGAAACCGTCCGTCGACGAAGCACCAAGCAATCTGGCCGTCGCGGCCCGCTACGTTTTCAGCCCCGCGATTTTCGAGGCGCTCGACGAAACCGAACCGGGAAAAGGTGGGGAGATTCAGCTGACCGATGCCATTCGGATTCTGCTCAAACGGGGAGCGAAGGGTGTTGGCATGACGCTGCCAGCCAGCGAACGCCGCTTCGATATCGGCAACTATGAGAGCTATTTCAAGTCGTTTATCGAGTTCGCTCTGGCTGACCCGGATCACGGTGACGCACTGAAGGCATATTTGCGAAAGATACTCTGACGGACGAGCGGTCAGAGCGGCGCGGAAATTCAACGGATTGCAGGCGTGTGGGACGGTCGTCGCGTCATTCGACGAAGAGCGGACTGCACAGTCCAGAAGACGGCAGCGAGTACCAGAACTCCAAATCCAGCAGCGCTCCCCAGCAGGCAAAGCCACCACACAAGGCCGATCAGAATAAAGGAAAGCATCGGTCGCCCCGCCAACCGCTCGCCAAACTCCAGACTGAAGAACTTGAGGATCGGCAGAATGACCGCCAGGCCGACTGCGACTCCCAGCAGGGCAAGGTCAAGATGACGATCGACAAGCCACACGCCAACCTCCTCACCAGCGGATGGACGCAGCAGTAATGGTTGTCGATCGATAATCCGCAGTGTCTGACTGCGAAGTGATTCGGTATCCGCTGTTGATTCAGGCTGGGCCGGAAACTGCTCGAACTCATCAATTGCCAGACTGTCGGTGGCGGACGTCTCTGGATGTGCTCTGCGGATAATTGTTTCGAGCGTTTGACTAATGTGGCTCGGAAGCGGCCTGGCGGTGTGGTCGTGCCAGGGGGAGAGCCGGTCAAGCAGCGTCCCGCGATCGGTTCGGCTCAGGGCTGTTACGCCGTCCGGCAGAATGTTGACGTCGTCTGCGGGCACGACTTCGACGAACTGTTCGACTGGGGAGTCCGCTGTGATTCGAGGGAATTCCAGAGAGTCTCTTCGGATCTTAAGTGGTCGTGAACTGGCTACTGGTTTCCAGAGGAATTCCAGTTGATGAACGGAGCCAGAATCACCGAGTTCGATAACTTCGAGCGGAAGCTCGTTTCTGCCAGGAGCGTGCGAGCGCTCAGCCACTCGTAGTTGGCCATCGATGCGGCGATAGACTTCCTGAATGGATTCCGGCCAAAGTATGCGAACCTCGCGGATATCCGAATTCAGTAGGACTCGCGTTCGGCAGATCTGTGTCAGCCGGTTGCCGCACCGAATGCTGTGTACTGCGAGTGAGGGAAGAACGGTCGTGGTTTCCGGCTCAATTCTCACTTCGCTGGAAGTATCCCAGCTGAGTAAGCCGGACTGATCCACTGATCCGGAGAACAACTCAGCCAACTGCTGCAGCCTCAGATCCGAAACCAGTTGCCCGGTAATACCAAGTCGCTCTCCCCCTTGTCGCGCGACGATTGCGGTCGGAACATCCTGCAACTGCTTGCAAACGGGTGGCGCCAGTCTCACCGACTGTCCAGCTTCGAGGGTACCGGACGAAGACGAATTAACCGGCAGTCTCAGTCGGAGTGTGTTGGCATTCAGTCCGGGCGAGGAAGCGACCAGAGTCAAAGTTCGTCCTTCGAGGAGTGCCGAAAAGGAGTCGCTGGCTAAGGATGCTTTGTCTCCATTG
>JAPOLP010000684.1 GCA_029977045.1 Planctomycetota bacterium | reverse complement strand
CCTGACGGCGTCAGTGCGGCGACTCGGCGGCAGATGCTCGACGACCTGTCGCAGCTCAACCGGCTGAAGTTCTAGCAGGCGGGCGATCCTGAAATCAACACGCGAATCGCTCAGTACGAAATGGCTTATCGGATGCAGACCTCGGTGCCGGAACTGACCGACCTCTCCGACGAGCCGGATCACACCTTCGAGCTGTACGGTGAAGATGCGAAGACGCCTGGCACGTACGCGTACAACGTGCTGCTGGCTCGACGCATGGCCGAACGAGGCGTCCGCTTTGTGCAGCTCTTCCACCGCGGCTGGGACCAGCACACGAACCTGCCGAAAGGCATCCGGACTCAGTGCGAGACAACGGACCAGGCGTCCGCAGCGCTGATTCAGGATCTCAAGCAGCGAGGAATGCTCGACGACACGCTGGTCATCTGGGGTGGCGAGTTCGGTCGCACGGTCTACTGCCAGGGCACGCTGACGGCTGATGACTACGGCCGCGATCATCACCCTCGGTGTTTCACGATCTGGATGGCCGGCGGCGGCATCAAAGGCGGACTCGCTTACGGCACGACGGACGACTACTGCTACAACATTGTCGACAAGCCAGTCCACGTTCACGATCTGCACGCCACGATGCTGCACTGCCTGGGCATCAACCACGAAACGTTGACCTTCAAGTTTCAGGGCCGCCACTACCGCCTGACCGACGTCCACGGTCGCGTGATTGAGGACATCCTCGCGTAGGCTGGCTGGTCGATTTTGCAGGGGCAGGGCGGAAGCCATCCGGTGGCACGCTGGTCCTCTCGCTTCGTCCGGGATGCGAGCAGACAAGGCGAACTGCGCGAAGGAAGTTCGCCTGCTCATTGAGGCAAGCGCTGACTGCGATCGAAGCCGGAAGGGGCTTTGAGGTGTTACGCGTCAAAACACATGCTTGAGCGCTGCCGCGAGATCCAGGCGTCGAAAGACTCGGCCCTCGACAGCCGGGTCGGCGACTTCTGCCCCGGTCTTCTGAAAGATCGCCATCATCGCGTCGGGCAGAGTTGTTCCATCTTTCGACCAGTCGTAACCGGACTTCTCGATTGCCTCTCGCAGAATGATGGCGGCGCCGCAGGCAATCGCGTTCGAGGAACTCGTCGCGCTTGCGGGAACAAGGAGGGCGACCTTCTCATGCCGGTCGAGGTGCACGACGTCGCTGCTTCCGGGTCTGACCGCTCCGATAGCGAAACAGCTGAGCTGGCAGGCTGGCCAGGAGATTCCGTTTGTGAACTTGTGATTGCCTGCCGGAGCACTGACCCAGATATTCGCCTTCCGAAGTGCCTCGAGCTTCGCATCGATCTCCGTGGCGACAGGCGAACCGTGTTCAAGATCGTCGACCGGTGCGAGGTTCACCGTCGTGATGCTGTATTCCCTGTGATGATCGAGCACCCATTGCAGTGCCGCTGCCAGAGATTTGCGGCTGTCATTGATCGAGCAGTGGCAGCACTCGTTGACGCGAACCACGGCAATCTGATTGTTGTAAGCGACGCCCCACTTCCCGCCGTGATTGACTGACGAAGGAATCCCAATCGTCGACCCGTGATACCCTCGCCCTTCGTGTTTCGGGTCGTTGTCGCCGTCGACGGCGTCGTAAGTGACGCGAACCTTGGGGCGGCCGTCGGGCATCACCGCTTGCCACTCAGGCATCGACATCCGACAGCCGTCATCCACAAGCGCGAGTGTCTGCCCCTTCCCGAAAGTGAGGCGGTCCCGGTAGTCGTGCCAGGCCTCGACTACGCCGGCATGTTTGAATCCCGCAGGCTGAGCCGGTTGCTCCACCGGCCACCAGAAGACCGTCGTCAGTGAAACGGTTACAGTCAGAACGGAGATTGCCTGCATCGTGTCTCTTCCTTCAGATTCCCGGCCTGTGTCGGCGTCAACGTTCAGACGCAACGCTTAGATGAGGTGCCCCTCATGTTGTTTGTCGCAGGCAGCGCGCCGTGTCGCAACCCGTACGAGCAGACATTCAGGGCGACAATGGGTGTGATCCGCCTTTGACGCTGTCGCCGCGGTTCGGTCGGTGATCTCAAGTCAGCAGTTTGCAGCGACTGGTCCGTCGTCAGTTAGCGTTCCGCGTAGATGACGGAATGCCTGGCACCAGGGGTTGATCATCCTGCAGGACGGTATTTGAAGGGCCTGTCATTGTCTGTCCCTGTTCGCGAGCAGCCTGATCGCACCGCGACTTTCGTTCCCTTGAACATCGCAGAGGAGGGCGGGAAATTCACCGCAAGAGACCGTTGACAGTTCTTCGGCCTCGCTTGCGGATCGGTGCTTGATTCTGCGGTTGGGCTCGCCGTGCTGGCAGCGAAGCGGCTGATCGACGAAGTTTCGCAGACAGGCGGCAAGGAAAAGCTGGTTCGCAGCGTGCAGATGCTCGTTGGGCGAATTTGGATGAGCGGAGCTGTGAGGGACGCTCGAAGGTGTGAGTGGGCGGATTGGCGGCAGGACGGTCTGGATTATGATTACGTGTAGGAATTTGAGCACGACAGTCAGGGTGGACGGAATTCAGGGACAGACAATGCGACAAATGATTCAGCGTACGGTGGTTGTTCTTCTGGCAGTTGTTGGCCTGGCTGGTGAGCTGTTTGCTCAGCGGAATCTCACAGACATCCCAAGCCCCGATCCGGAGATCGAACGCCAGTCGTTCATTGTCGCGGACGGGTTCGAGGTCAATCTTTATGCCGCCGATCCGCAGATCGCCAAGCCGATTCAGATGAATTTTGATCCGGAAGGCCGGCTGTGGATTGCCAGCTCGGAGATTTATCCGCACATCAAGCCGGGCGAGAAGGCGAACGACCGAATCCTGATTGTCGAGGACGCTGACGGTGACGGCGTTGCGGAGAAGACATCCGTGTTCGCTGACGGCCTGCTGATTCCGACGGCGGTCGTGCCGGGCGATGGCGGCGTTTATGTCGGCGCAAGTACCGAACTGCTGCACTTCAAAGACACCGACGGCGACGGGAAGGCGGATCAGGAGCGGGTTGTTCTGTCGGGCTTTGGCACTGAAGACACGCACCACATTCTGCATACGCTGCGGTGGGGACCTGAAGGGCTGCTGTACTTCAACCAGTCGATCTACATCCACACGCACATCGAGACGCCGTGGGGTGTTAAGCGGCTCAACGCCGGCGGCATCTGGCAGTTCCGGCCTGAGTCGATGCAGCTCGACGTCTTCGCTCGCGGCTGGGTCAACACCTGGGGACATCACTTCGACGAGTTCGGCCAGTCGTTCGTGACCGACGTAGCCGGCGGCGAGGGTATCAACTACACGATTCCGGGAGCGGCGTATCCGACAGCTCAGGGAGTGCCGCGAATTTTTCACGGCCTGAATCCGGGCAGCCCGAAATACTGCGGCATCGAGGTTGTCAGCGGTCGGCACCTGCCCGAGGACTGGCAGGGCAACGTGGTGACGAACGACTTTCGCGGCAATCGCGTCTGCCGGTTCGTGATCAGCGAGGACGGCGCCGGGTACGCGGCTCGTGAGCAGGTCGAGTTGATCAGGACGAAGCATGTCGCCTTCCGACCGATCGATATCAAGATGGGACCGGACGGGGCGATCTACATTGCCGACTGGTACAACCCGATCATCCAGCACGGCGAAGTCGATTTTCGCGACGAGCGACGTGACCACGTTCACGGACGCATCTGGCGTGTCTCCTACAAAGGCAACAAGCCGGTCAAACGACCGCAGTTGCGTGACGCTTCGGTCAAGGAACTGTTCGGACACCTGAGTGATCACGAAATGTGGACGCGGGAAAACGCGAAGCGTGTGCTGAAAGAACGCGGGCGCGACGCGGTGCTGCCGTCTCTCAGCGAGTGGACGGCGCAGGTCGATCCGGCAAATGAGAAGCTGCGGCTCGAAGCACTGTGGGTTTATCAGGCGTTCGATGAACCGAACGTCGAGCTGCTGAACTCGCTGCTGGCTGCAAAGGACGGTCGCGTGCGGGCGGCAGCTGTTCGCGTGTTGAAGCACTGGCGGACTCGG
>JAPOLP010000119.1 GCA_029977045.1 Planctomycetota bacterium | reverse complement strand
CGTCGGTGTGACGATCGCGTCGACTTTCGCGAGGACTTCGTCGAACGCCCGCTGGAGTTTCGGGCGGATTCGCAGGGCGTTGATGTAATCCTTCGCCGGGATCAGCGTCGACGAGTGCAGGCCCCAGCGGTCCTCTTCGGCGGTCATCTCCCAGATGTCGCCCGTCGTGATCAGCCCTTCAAACGCGGCTGCTGATTCGCAGTTGATGATTGTGCTCGCAACCGCCGCCCAGGGCAGATCAGGCAGTTCGACGTCGACGAACTCGGCAAAACCGCCGAGCACTTCCAGTGAAGCTTCATAGTTCGCTCGAACTTCCGGCTGCACATGATCGGCAACGCCCGGCAGTACGCCGAGTCGTAACTTCGCGTCGCCAGCCGCCGGACCATCCTCGTGCGAGTACGAATACGAACGATCGGACGACGACTCGTCAGCCGCGTCGTGACCGGCAATCGCGTTCAGCACGATGCCGCAGTCGTCCGCCGATCGGCACAGCGGCCCAATCTTGTCGATCGTCCAGCTCAGCGCCATAGCTCCGTGCCGGCTGATTCGGCCATAAGTCGGTCGCAGCCCGCTGACGCCGCAGAACGAAGCCGGCGTCACGATCGAACCCCACGTTTCCGTGCCCAGAGCAAACGGAACGAGCCCTCCCCCAACTGCCGATCCAGACCCTGACGACGACCCTCCCGCCCAGCGACTGACGTCCCACGGATTCAGTCCCGGCCCTGTGAACGCCGCGTTCGCCTGCCGGTATCCGAGTCCGCCCGCGATCTCGACCATCGCCAGCTTCGCGACCAGCACCGCGCCGGCCTCGCGCAGCCGAGTGATGACCGTCGCGTCCTGGTCGATGATCCGATCTTTGTAGATCGCCGCACCCCAGCTTGTCGGGATGCCCTTCGTCGCAAACAGGTCCTTCGCTCCGTACGGAATTCCGTGCAACAGGCCGCGATCTTTTCCGGCAGCGAGTTCCCGGTCTGCCTGCTCAGCCTGCGCGAGGGCCAGTTCGCGAGTGACAACGGTTAGCGCGTTGAGCTTCGGCCCCAGGCGGTCCAGACGTTCGAGGAAGAACTCGGTCAGGCCGCGCGACGAGAACTCGCCGGTCCGTAGCCGCTCCGCCAGTTGCCGAATCGAGAGAAACGCAGTTTCAGGCGGAAGTTGCGGCATCTCAAAACAGCTCCTGAAACTCTGAGTCTGCTGGAACGGTCAGTCGCTCAGGCCGTATTTGACGATGCACCACAGCGCTTTGAAACCGTCTCGCCAGCCGATCTTCTTGCCTTGGTCGTACGTCCGACCGGAATAGCTGACCGACATCTCGTAAACGCGGTACCGGCGGTGAGCGATCCTCGCGGTGATCTCCGGTTCGATCCCGAATCGCTCCTGCTTCAGCCGCGGGCCGATGTCGTCGATGACCGCTCGCTTGAAGACTTTGTAGCAGGTCTCCATGTCGGTCAGGTTCAGGTTGGTGAAGCAGTTCGACAGCGTCGTCAGAAACCGGTTGCCCAGGTAGTGCCAGTAGTAGAGCACGCGGTGCGGCTGATCGCCCAGAAAGCGACTGCCGTACACGACGTCGGCCTTGCCCTCGACGATCGGGTGCAGCAGACGCGGGTACTCCGACGGGTCGTATTCGAGGTCCGCATCCTGAATCAGCACGATGTCGCCACTGACCGCTCCGAAGCCGGTCCGCACGGCAGCTCCCTTGCCGCGGTTCTTTTCGTGATAGATCACCGTCAGGCGATTCGTCTCAGCCCGAACTTCCGCTCCGCCGGCGTTCTCTCGCTCACGCTGCTCGTCTTCAAGTCGTTTGAGCAGGTCCCGCGTGCCGTCCTTGCTGCAGTCGTCGACGAGGATGATTTCCTTGCGGATCGGGACCGCTTTGACGTGGTCAAGCAGGTCAGTCAGCGTCTCGCGCTCGTTGTAAACGGGGATGACGACGGACAGCAGCATGTTCGCCGGAATCTCGTACAGCCCAAGCTGCCGACACGCGGCGGCGCCGAGCGTGTGCCGCAGTTCTTCGTACCACTCGCGGCTGTGTGGTGCCGCGTTGTCGATGTGCTGAGTGTCCAACGACCGCCCCCGGTTCTGGTTCGAGCTGAAAATGACGGCGGAGTCTAACGCGAGTTCCAGAACAGCCCAAACGCTTCTGCTCGCCGCCAGCCGTCAGAGTTGAGGGACGGGCGACACCCTCTGGCACCTTGATATAGTCCCGCATTCTCAGGGTAGATCCTGATCTCAACGACGCCACGCACCGCAGCACAGATCGACCAATGACCGACAAAGTCCAGGGTGACATTTACGATTATCCCGTCTACTACGACCTGATTTTCGGGTCGGACTGGCGGGCAGAGGTTGACTTTCTGACAGGCTGCTTCGAGAGATTCGCGAAGCGACCGGTCAAACGCCTGTTCGAGCCGGCCTGCGGGACCGGTCGATTGCTCATCAAGCTGGCTGAGAACGGCTACGAGGTCTCCGGCAACGACCTCAACGAGAACGCGGTCAAATTCTGCAACGACCGCTTCCGCCGCAAAGGCTTCCCCGAGACCGCCGTCGTGGGTGACATGGCCGACTTCAAACTGAAGCGCAAGGTCGATGCCGCCTTCAACACAATCAACACGTTCCGGCATCTGCAGACGGAAAAGCAGGCGGTTGCTCACCTGCAATGCATGGCCGATTCGCTGGCGAAGGGCGGCATCTACATCCTCGGCCTGCACCTTATCCCGTCAAACCCGGACGATAGCGTCGAAGACGAAGCCTGGCACGCTCGTCGAGGCAACCTGGTCGTCAACACGTACATGTGGTCCAAGGGGATCGACGAGAAGACGCGGGCCGAGTACCTGGGAATGAAGATCAACGTCTACACGCCGACGAAGCACCTCGAAATTGAGGACGAGATGATTTACCGGACCTACTCGGTGCGTCAGATCCGCAACCTCATCAAAAAGGTGCCTGCATTCGAGTGGGTCGAGTCGTACGATTTCGCGTACGATCTGGACGAGCCGATTGAGGTCGATGGCGCGACCGAAGACGTCGTGCTGATCCTGAGAAAAAAGTAGGGCCGGTTCCCACCGGCCAGTTGCGTGTCTGGGGTGCAGGAAATGAGCGAACAGCCAAAACCAGAAGAAACGGAACAGAAGGACTCAGTCAGCTTCACCGAGGCCGCTCAGGAAGAGCAGCCCGGACTGCTACGTGAGTTCTTCGAGTTCCTGCGCGAGAGCAAGGCGTGGTGGCTGACGCCGATCGTCGTCGTCCTGCTGCTCGTCGGCGTCCTGATCTTCCTCAGTGGAACCGCCGCCGCACCGTTTATCTACACGCTGTTTTGATACCGATTGTCGCTGATCGCTCCGCGATCGATGCGAACGCTGGGCTGCTATTGTTGCGCGATGGATCTGACGAGGACGTTTCGGTAGAGGACGTCGCGTGGCAGGCGGGTGTCGGTCGGTGAATTGCTGCTGCGTTTCGATCGCGGAGCGATCAACGACTTTGCAGCTCCAACTGCACCGGTTCAACCGCCAGCCTGGCGTGCTCGTCAGCAGCGATGCCGCGACGGATCCGAACGACGGATGCTTCGTCAGCCTGTAACGTGCGGGCAATGAATTCGCAGGCGGCCTTAAGCTGCGTGTCGGCTCCGCAGGTGAAGATGTCGACCGCCGCGTAGTTGTGCTCGGGCCAGGTGTGAATCGACAGGTGCGACTCCGCCAGAAACCCGAGTGCCGTGACACCCTGCGGCTCAAACTGCCGACTCTGCACGTTCAGCAGCGTCAGCCCGAACCTGTCGGTCACCTCAACGAGCTTCGCACGCACAAAGTCCAGGTCGTCAAGCAGCTCGAACGGGCACCCGCGCAGGTCCATGACCCAGTGATAGCCGAGTGCGTCGCGGTCCTGGCTCATACTGAGGTTTCCGGAAAGTCGTTGATCGCTCCGCGATCGATACGGTCTGCAGAGAGGTTGCGGTTGTGTAGCCGGTTTCTCCGGTGCTGGCGCGTGTCGGCTCACATCGTTACGTTTCGATCGCGGAGCGATCAACGACGATCAACTCGCCGCCTGCCGAGCCTGCAGCACCGCTCGCCGCTTTGCCGCAATCCGCTTGACGAGTTCGTCGGTGATCACGCCTGCGAGGATGACGGCTCCGATGATCGCGAACTCAAGCGTCGTCGGGATGCCGAGCAGATTGATTGAGTTGTAGAGCAACTGCATGATCGCCGCGCCGATCATCACGCCGAAAATCGAACCCTCACCACCCCGCAGGCTGCAGCCGCCGAGCACTGCCGCCGCGATCGCATACAGCTCGTAAAAGTTGCCGAAGCTGGCGGGCTGGATCGAGTTCGAGTCGAGGGCAAACAGCAGGCCGCCGAACCCGGCGACGACGGCACAGATCACGTAGGCAAGAACGACCATCACCGTCGTGTTGATGCCGCTGAATCGGGCCGCCTGCTCATTGCGTCCCAGAGCCAGCAGATAGCGACCGTAGATCGTTCGATTCAGAAAGACCGCCGCGACGACGGCCAGCACCAGCAGGATCAGAAACGGAACTGGCAGGTTGAACTTGCCAATGAAGGGCAGCTCGCCGAGCGGAATCTTGCCGATCGCCAGCTTGCGCAGACCTTCGTAGTCGCGACCGAAACCCATCGTCGCGTCGCTCGTCAGCCAGCGTCCGAAGCCTCGGTAAAACAGCAGCCCGCAAAGCGTCACGACGAACGGTTGCAGTCTTAATTGAGTAATCAGCAGCCCGTGCCCGAGGCCGATCACCAGTGCCAGCAGCAGGACAAGTGGGACGGCTGCCGCGACGGGAAACTCATGCGTGATCATTAGCCACGGCAATGCGCAGCCGACAAGACCAATCACCGAGCCGATCGACAGGTCGATTCCGCCGGTGATGATCACAAACGAAACGCCGATTCCGATGATCCCGTACAGCGACGAGCGGCGGATCAGGTTTTCGAGGTTGTAGGCGTTGATGAAGCTCGGGTTGGCGATCGCCGTCACGATAAACACGACGAAAAACAGCCCAAGGATGCCCAGGTTCTTCTTCATGGTTCGCTATCTCTAATTTCGTATCGGCTGTCGTCCGTCAGCCGGCAGTTGCCGCGGCGACGTTGCCAGTGGCAAGCTGCATGACGGCTTCTTCGCCGAGTTCGTCGCGCTGCAGTTCGCCGGTGATCCGGCCTTCGTGCATCACGAGCGTCCGGTCGGACATGCCGAGAATCTCTTCCATCTCGCTGCTGACAAACAGAATGGCAACTCCCTGCTCGGCCAGCTCTTCCATCAGCGAGTAAATCTCCTGTTTCGCTCCGATATCGATGCCGCGCGTTGGTTCGTCGAGCAGCAACACCTTCGGCTGCATCGACAGCCACTTACCAAGCACCACCTTCTGCTGATTGCCGCCGGAGAGGTACTGCACGATCTGCCGTTCGTTCGGCGTCTTGATCCGCAGCTTCTCGATCATCGCCGCACTGTCACGGCCTTCCTGAGCATCGTTCAAAAAGCCGCCGCTCTTCTGATGCCGCTTCAGTCCGGCCAGTCCGATATTCGTCCGGACGGCCATTTCGAGGACCAGCCCCTGCTGCTTGCGATCCTCCGGGACGAGCGCCATGCCAGCGGCGATCGCGTCACGCGGGCTGGACATGCGACAGACCTGGCCAGCGACACGGATCGTTCCCGCGACCGCCGGGTCGACCCCAAACAGCACCTGCAGCAACTCGGTCCTGCCTGCGCCAACGAGACCGGCGACACCGACGATCTCGCCACTGCGGACTGAGAAGCTCAACGCATGATCGGGATGCGCCGGCGTCCGGAGTCCCTCGACCTTCAGTACGACATTGCCGGCGTTGTGCGGCTTTCGCGCGTAGAACTGTGAGATGTCACGACCGACCATCAACTGCACCATGCGGTCGTGAGTGATCTCCTCACGCGACAGATCACCGGCGTTCCGGCCGTCGCGGAAGACTGTCACGCGATCAGCCAGCTCTTTGACTTCGCCCAGGCGATGCGAGATGTAAATCACGCTGACACCCTTCTGACGCAGGTCCTTGACGACCTCGAACAGGCGTTCGGCTTCATGCGTCGACAGGCTCGACGTCGGTTCGTCCATGATCAGGACGCGGGCGTTGATCGACAGTGCCCGAGCGATCTCAACAAGCTGCTGCTGCCCGATCGGCAGGCGATTGACCAGAGTGTCCGGCGAGACATTGAGGCCGACTCGTTTGAGCAGTTCCGCCGAGTCTTCACGAATTTTCTGCCGGTAAATGAGGCCGCGTTTGAGCGGCTCGCGACCGAGGAAAATGTTCGCTCCGACGTCGAGGTTGTCAGACAGGTTGAGTTCCTGGTGAATCAGCGCGATGCCAAGCCGCTGTGCTGTCTGCACCGAGTCGACTCGTTCAGCACGGCCATCGATCAGCAGCTCGCCCTCGTCTGGCTCCTGCACGCCGGCAAGGATCTTCATCAGCGTGCTCTTGCCAGCGCCGTTCTCGCCGATCAGCGCGAGCACTTCGCCGGTTCCCAGCGTCAGGCTGACGTTGCTCAGCGCGGTCACGCCGGGGAAACGCTTCGTGACGCTGCGAACTTCGAGCAACGGAGCGGCTGGAGCAGTGGAAGCAGTCATAAAAACGGCCACGGATCAAACACGAATGGCACACGGATCAGGCTGAGACCAATCCGTGTCCCGTCTGTGTTTCATCCGTGGCTGCTGAATGGACGGTGAAGTTACTCCGTCTTTGCTTCCTCGGCGGGAGCGGCTTCTTCGCTGGCAGCCTCTGGAGCTTCTTCAGCCGGAGCTGCCTCGGAAGACTCTTCAGCGGCCGCCTCGCCGCCACCATCAGTCGCGGTCAGACGTTTCAGCTCGGCCCAGAACTCAGCCACGTTGTCGCTGCGGATGTTGCGAGCGTCGATGTTGATGAAGCCGCCTTCCGGAATCACCGACTCATCGCCCTTCGCCAGAGCCGTCAGGATTTCGACTGACTTGTACCCGTACTGGTACGGGTTCTGGACCGTCGTGCCGTGAATCGCTCCGTCGGTGATGCCCTGCAGCGTTGCTTCGTCCTCGTCGAAGGCGACGATCTTGATCTTGCCGACTTTGTCAGCTTCGCGAACGGCTTCCAGCATCAACGGCGGGTTGTACGCAAACAGTCCGACCATGCAGCCCAGGTCCGGGTACTTGGCGATTGCGTCCTGAGCCTGAGCTTTGGCCTTGCCGAAGTCGAAGCCGTCGGTGCGCGTATCGAGAATCGTGTACTTCTCGCCTTTGATCTCGCCCGCGTTCGGATCGTCGTAGCGGGTATTGTCTTCCGAGCGGTCGAGCAGTTCGTCGATGACGCCCTGGCGTCGCAGACGAGCGTTCGCCTGGCCGAGCCGACCGACGAAGATCATCACGCTGCCGCCTTCCGGCATGGCTTCCTTGACGAGCTGCCCGCACATCCGGCCTGCGGAGTAGTTGTCCATGCCGACGTAGCACTTGCGGGCGCTTTCCGGAGCGTCGGAATCGTGCGTGATCAGGTTCGTGTGCTGAGCGATTTCGTCGAGCAGGTCGCCCTGGTTGTCAGGATCGATCGGGCTGATCGCGATGCCGTCGATGCCCTGAGCCAGCAGGTCCTGGCACATTCGCTTTTGGTCCTCGACACCGTTCGGAGGCATCCGAACGACGACGTTCGCTCCGACCTTTGCTCCAGCGTCCTGGGCGCCCTTTTCCGCGATCACCCAGAACGACGCGATGCCGTTCGTCACGTAGGCAACCTTCGGGCCGTCGACGGACGCCGTGGTTCCACCACCGTCAATCCCGCCGGATCCAGCTCCGTTCTGGCCGGAATCCGAACAACCCACAGTGGTCAGCACGAGCAGAGAGAGCAGCAGCGACAGCCGTTTCATGGCGGAGTCTCACACGGAAAATGCCGGAAAACAGAGTCCGAAACGCGGTTCGGACATGGGGGACGGCCACGATAGAACTGTCGGAACGAGAAATCAACGAGCCGGGCAGGCGAGACGGTTCCACTGCTCAAACGCGTGCTGGGAAGTGGATCAGCCGCCGAGATCCCGCGTCGCGTTGGTGGGTCTTGAACAGGAGAAAACCGAAAGAACAGTGACTCTGTTACCTCTGTTTTCTCCTGTTCAAAGCCTGTCTGGCACCCATCGGCGATTCGTCTTTACCGGATTCCAGCGATCGGTTTTGCTACCGGAGACTGGTCGGAACGAGCCGCGATTCTCAACGGCTTGCCGACGGTGACTTTTTCGGAGCGAATGATGCAGCCTCGAATGGCTTTGAAATTGAAGTTGGCCCTGCCGGCGGCAGCCGCAGTTGTGTTTCTGTCGACGTTGACCGTGTCGGCTGGCGTCTCGATGTCCGGCAACTCGGACGACGATCGAGTTTTTTCAGTGCGTTGCCGGCTCGAAGTCGCGGGTGATTTGCAGACGGCGGCACCCGACTCGAAGGGCGTCACGTTGCCGCTGAAGGTTGATGGTCGGCTGAGCTTTCTCGAACGGCGGTTGCCAGCTGGTGGAAAAGATGCCGAAGCATTTCGGGCCGCGCGGAGTTATCAGGTCGGTGAGGCACGGATCGAAGTCTCCGGTCAGCCTCAGGAGAACCACCTGCCGGCGGACGGTCGCCTGATCGTGGCTGAAGGCCGCAGCAACGGCGTGCGGCTGTGGTCGCCGAATCAGCCGCTGACGTTCGACACACTCGATCTGCTGAGCACGCCCGGCGACAGCCTCGCTCTGCACGCGCTGCTGCCGGAGACGGAAGTCGAAGCTGGCGACACCTGGCAGCCAGCCTACTGGGTGCTGCCGTTGCTGACCGGAGTTGAAGCGGTTTCGAAGCACGAACTGACCTGCAGACTCGAAAAGGTTGACGACAAATTCGCCGTGATCGAGGTCGAGGGTTCTGTCGAGGGTGCGATCGACGGAGCGTTCACAAAGATCGCCGTTACCGGTCAGGTCGCCTGGGATCTCGCGGGTAAACACATCCGGCAGGCGAAGATCACTCAGACTGAAGAGCGATCCGTCGGCGTCGTCAGTCCCGGCATGAAGGTCACGGCGACGATGTACGTTGACCGGCAACCGTCGTCGCTCGACGGGCCGTTGAGCGGCAGCAGCGTCGCGTCGATCCCGATCGTTCCGGAAGCGGGGCAGCTTGCTTTGCAGTTCAACTCGCCCTGGGACTTCACGTTTGCGTGCGATCGCGGCTGGCACCTGTTTCACCAGACGAAAGATGTCGCCGTCCTGCGTCTCGTCGAGAAAGGCAGCCTGATCGCTCAGTGCAACGTCTCGAAAGTGCCGCAGGTCGCGGCTGGCAGCCACACGCCCGAGCAGACGTTCCAGGGAGACGTGCAGACGGCTCTGGCCGGCCAGCTCCAGCAGATCGTCAAGGCCGAGCAACTCGAAACGAATGACGGTCGCTGGCTGTACCGGGTCACCGGGGCCGGCACGTCGAATGGCCGACCGATGACCTGGTACTACTACCTGTGTGCGGCTCCCGACGGTCGACAGGTCGCGTACGCGTTCTCGCTGGAAACACGCTTCGTCGAGCAGTTCGCCAACCGCGACCTCGGCTTCGCCCGCAGCCTGACGTTCGGGGCACGAGCGACGTCGACCGCCGCGCGCTCAAAGTAGCCATCTCGCTCCGCCGAGATGAGCCAGCGTGACGAGCAGTAATCTCTGAAGTGCAGCCAATTCAAGCGGCGCGATCTCTGCGTCGGACTGCCTGCGAACGATCGACGTTGTTGGTGCGACCGGCTCATCTCGGCGGAGCGAGATGGCTACTTTCCGGTCACGTCAGCGCGATGGCGCGATCACTCCCGTCTCGGGGCTCGACGCTGTCGCGTAGAGCTTCCTGGGAATCCGTCCGGCCTGGGACGCCATTCGGCCTGCCAGGCAGGCGTGCTTCATGGCGTGAGCCATCTTCAGCGGATCATCCGCCGAGGCGATCGCTGTGTTGAGCAGCACGCCGTCGCAGCCGAGTTCCATTGCAAAGGCAACGTCGCTCGCGGTGCCAACCCCCGCGTCGATGATCATCGGGTAGTCCGGATCGCCGTCCTTCAGGTACTCCATGCAGATGCGGATGTTGTTCGGGTTGAGCACTCCCTGTCCGCTGCCGATCGGGCTGCCGGCGGGCATGACCGACGTTGCTCCGGCGTCTTTCAATCGCCGAGCCGTGATCGGATCATCCGTCGTATAGCAGAGAACCTGAAATCCTTCCTTGACCAGCGTCTCGGTCGCCTGCAGCGTTGCGACGGGGTCCGGCAGCAGCGTCTTTGTATCGCCAAGTACTTCCAGCTTGACCCAGTCGGCTCCGGGATTCTCCAGGCCTTCGAGAATCTCCCGCCCGAGCCGCGCGACGCGAACCGCATCGTCCGCCGTAAAGCAACCCGCCGTGTTGGGCAGAATCGTGTAGCGCGACAGGTCAATGAAATCAAGGATGCTGCGGCCTTCCTTGTCGATCAGCCGCTCGCGCCGCACGGCGACGGTAATGACCTCAGCCCCGCTGGCTTCGAGACACTGCTGCATCATCTCGTAAGTGGTGTACTTCCCGGTCCCGACAATCAGTCGCGACTGCAGCGTGTGAGTTCCCAGAACAAGTGGTTGGTCAGACATTGTTTCACAGTGTGAGTTTCAGGTCGTTTAGCCGCCGCCGACGAGCGTCACGATTTCGAGCCGGTCGCCGGGTTCGAGAACGCACTCGGCATG
>JAPOLP010000507.1 GCA_029977045.1 Planctomycetota bacterium | reverse complement strand
GTTCATATCTCCTGAGTCGCAGTGCGTTCCGAATTGGATAACCGTGTAAGGCGGCGAATCTAGTTGCTGGTGCGAGGCAGAGCCAGCCTGAATCAACGTTGAGAACAGCCTCCGTGGGCGAAGCCTTAAACCTGGTGCTGCTTGCCGTCCTCGTGCCAGCTGACGTTGTAGAGGTCGGTGCGACGGTCGTTCCAGTTTTGTACGTTTCCTCGCTCTCGATGCCGGCGCAAAAGTTCGACATCGACGTCGTGGATGATCATCGTTTCGATGTTTGCGTTGCACTCGGCAGCGATCGCGTCGCGGGCGAACTCCGCATCAGCCGGTGTAAAGATTGCAGACTGGGCATAGTGGATGTCGGAGTTCTCGACGAACGGCAGGTTGCCAGTGCAGCCAGCGACCGCAACATACATGTGATTCTCGACGCTTCTCGCCAGCGAGCAGTGCCGGATCCGCAGGTAGCCGTGTCGCGTGTCCGTGTTGAACGGCACGAACAGAATCTGCACGCCCTTCTGAGCGGCGATTCGGACCAGTTCCGGAAACTCGACGTCGTAACAGATCAGAATGCCGATGCGCCCGCAGTCGGTCTCAAAGACCTCGACCTTGTCGCCAGGACTGACGCCCCACCACTTCTTCTCGCTGGGCGTGATATGAATCTTGTACTGCTTGCCGAGCGTTCCATCGCGGCGGAACAGGTAGGAGATGTTGTAGAGCACCTCGTCCTCGACGACGAAGTGTGAGCCGCCGATGATGTTGATGTTGTACTTGACCGCCATCTCGGCAAAGAACTCGAGATACTGCGGCGTGAACTCGGAAAGCTGCCGGGCGGCCTGGCCGGGTCTGGTTTTCGGCACGCAGCTCAGCAGTGCCGTCGTGAAGAGTTCTGGAAACAGCACGAAGTCCGACTTGTAGTCCGACGCG
This sequence comes from Planctomycetota bacterium, assembly GCA_029977045.1. Lineage (GTDB taxonomy): Bacteria > Planctomycetota > Planctomycetia > Planctomycetales > Planctomycetaceae > JAPOLP01. Next base: position 4,165 of record JAPOLP010000507.1, on the reverse strand, counting down.
CAGTCGATGAAGAACTCGCACTGCTGAGCGAACTCGTCGAAGCTCTTGACCGATCGCATCTGAAACTGCACGACAGCCAGCCGGACGGGTTCGACAGGGTTGTGAAACCGCCGCTTTGCTCCGGGCTGATAATCGAGGTTCAGCCATTCGCAGAACGTCGCGTAACCTCGCGAGGCTTCGTCGCTCGGGTAGTAGTCCGGAATCAGTCCCTGCAGAGCGAAACCATTGGAAGTTTGAGCGGTCAACACGGGATCGTGCAGCGCCTTCTCCATGACCTTTTCGACGTACTCGCGGGCGGTCATTTCGTTCGCGTGCTGTCCGTAACCAGGGATGCGACCGCCGATGATCATGCGCGCCAGATTCCGCTCGCGACACAGTTCCTTGCGAGCGTCGTACAGGCGACGGGCCAGCTTCATGCCGCGGAAATCGGGATGGACCATGATCTCGATCCCGTACAGCGTGTCTCCCTTGCGGTCGTGATTCCGGATGAAGCCATTGTCGGATACGACCTTCCAGTCGTGCCAGGCGAGGTCAGGATCGTAATCCAGAATCAAGCTGCCACATGACGCCGCAAGGCGACCGTCAATGATGATGCAGATCTGCCCCTCTGGAAAAATCTCAAGCTGGCTTTCGATCTGAGCACGGCTCCAGCCCTCCATGCCAGGAAAGCACAGCTCCTGCATTGCCCTCAGCTCGTCGAAGTCGTCGAGCGTCAGCTGCCGAAGCTCCACCTGCCACTCGAACTCATCCAGATTGATCGGTTTCATGATGGACTGCGATGTCCTTGCTGAGGGCTAATTCGATTCCGTCGCTGCGGGCGATTCGCTGGCAGTTTCCACTGCCGGAGTTTCTGCAGCTTTGGATTCTGCTGCCGGTTCATTTCCCTGAGAAGCCCCATCAGCATCGGAATTCGTCGCATCACCTTCTGCCGATGCCGACTCTGTACCTGCCGTTTCGCCGCTGACCACGGTTGCCTTCAGGATGTAGTCAAGGTCGGGGAAGTTGTCCCGAAGGTAGGCATTGCCCTGGTATTTCATCTGTCCCTGATCCGGGCGTTCGCCGTACTGGCTGTTGATCGACGTTGCGACTTCCATGCCTTCAATGACTCTGCCGAACGGAGCGAAGAGCTGCGAATCGAGAAACTTGTTGTCGCCGTAGTTGATGAAGATGTGAGTCGAGCGGGAGTTTGGACGCCCTGTGTTTCCGAACGTGACGTAGCCAGGTTCGTTCGACTTGATGACCGGGTCGTCGGGAATCGAACGATCCATCCAGCGTGCCGTGACTTCTGGATCGCCAGCGACGCCAGCCTGACACATGAAACCTGGCATGACCCGGAAAAACGCGCAGTCCGTGTAATAGTCGGCTTCGACCAGTTCCCGGAAGTGCGCCGCACCGTTCGGAGCCCAGGCCGGATGGACCTCAATGACGATGTCACCTTTGGTTGTTTCCAGTTTGACGAGGAAAGTTTCGTCAGTGGCGTCCGAAGCGGGGCCTTCACCTTCGACCGTCGGTACGGGCGGAGATGAAGACGGCGATTTGACACAGCTCATGCCTGTCAGCATGGCGGCAAGGCCGAGAAACAGGACGGGCAACCGGTGTGCTTTGGAATGCAGACTCATCGTGGAATGTCTCCGCAGGAGTTTTCTCTGGAGTTATTTCGTCTGTGCCTGAGAGGCTTTTTCTTCCCGATACGCGGCGAGGATGCCTTCGGGATCGTCATTGAACGCGTCGCGGCAGCCTGTGCAGCAGACGTAATACTTCTCGCCCTTGTACGTGACAGCGATCGTGCCTGCACCGCCGGTGACGACGCATTCCGGACCGGTCGAATCCGAAGCGGCCAGCCGCGTGCCCTGTCGCGTGTAACCAACCTCGCCAACGCGCAGATACAGCTTCTGAGTTGCGCGGCGTTTTTCGTAGAGCACGGTCATTCGCTTGTCGTTGAGCTGTCGGAACGTGATCCGCCAGACCTCGGCAGAGTCGGCGTCTGCAACCGGTTGCTCCGGCGTTACCGATTCGAGCACCAGGCGATCGTCGTCGAGTTTGCCGGCGAGTCGCTGCTTTGAATCATCAGCGAAGACCGCGTCGAGCGTGTACTGCTCTGACTTTGGATCCCAGGACAGCGTGCCAGTCTTCAAGTGCTTCGACTTTTCGATTGAGTAGACGATGCCAGCCCTGCCTTCCTCGAAGTTCCAGACAAAGCCACCAGTCTCCTGCCAGCCGCCGAGTGTTGAGCCGCGCCGAACCTGCCCGGCTCCGCGCCACTCGCCGATCCAGTCATTGAACCTTGCCAGCGACTCGCGGATTTCGACCTGCACTGCCGAGAGCTTCTTCTTCGCCGCCGGTTCGTCAGCACCAACCAGGCAGACACAGACGGTCACAACGGCGAGCGTTGTCAGAACGGAAGATCGCATGGGGATCCCTCTCAGCAGAGGTAAAGACAGTTCTCGTTTAACGCTCAGCCGCGGGCATCCAACAGTAGCGGAGCGGCGTATGCCGCCCGGTTCCAGCAAACCAGGGCGACGCCGGACGGCTTGCGCCGTACCGCTACCTGTCTAAACCTAAGTCGCGGCCTTTTGTTTCGTCAGCAGCGAAACAACCACCAGCGTCAGGAAGCCCAGCGGGATCGTGACGATGCCGGGCTGGCTGAACGGGACGAGGGCGTCTTCGGCTGGCAGGCCATAGACGTCCTTGAAGGTGTCCGCACTGAGCAGGATCCAGCCGAGCGAGCTGACCATGCCGACAATGATCGCGGCGATGATGCCTTCCTTGGTGGTGCCCTTCCAGAAGAGCAGCATCACCAGGGCCGGCAGGTTCGCCGATGCCGCGACACTGAACGCCCAGCCGACGAGATACCCAACGTTCATTCCCTTAAACAGGATGCCGAGGACGATTGCGATGATGCCGACAAAGACGGACGCAATCTTCGCCAGCCGAACCTGCTCACTGCTGGTCAGCTCAGTTTTCACGAAATTGCTGACCAGGTCGTGAGTGACTGCGCCGGCCGACGCGAGAATCAGCCCGCTGACTGTGCCGAGCACTGTTGTGAACGCGATCGCTGAAATCGCCGCGAAGAGAAACTCGCTCATGCTGCGAGCCAGCAGCGGAGCTGCCATGTTCGAGTCGGTGACGTCCATCGCGCCGCTCGTCATTGCTCCCAGGCCCATGTACAGAGTCAGGACGTAGAAGAAACCAATGCTGGCAATGCCGACGATCGTGCTCTTTCGAGCAGCCGCTGCGTCCTTCACGGTGTAGTACCGAATGAGAATGTGCGGTAACGACGCCGTCCCACAGAACAGGGCAAGCATCAGCGACAGGAAGTTCAGCTTGCCGAGCAGTTCGGGCTTACGGATACCCGCAAACTTCGGATGCTCACCTGGTCGCAGTACCTGACTGCCGGGCTTCTGGCTGGGGACAAAGATGTCCAGTCCAGGATACTCGGAAGTGGTTTTCTTCTTCCACAGCACAACTTCGCTTTCCTGCATCGTTGTGAAGAAGCTGATCGGACCGAGTGGTCCGGTCTTCTGCTGATCGCCCGGCAGCTTGCTCACGTAACCGATCGGGTGAAGCTGGGCCGGTGGAGAATCCTCATCGGCTTTGAAGCCAAGCTCCAGCCCATTGACGATCTTCTTGCCGTCCCTGGTTTCCTGCGTCTGACATTCTCGCAGATAAACCTCGCTGTCAGACCTGATGTCGATTGCCCAGAACGTGCTGCCGTTCACGACAAATGTTGGCTTTGCAAGCTCGTCAGTCGTCTCTGACAGCACCTTGCCGCCAGCCAGGTCCGGCAGGTCGAGGACTGCAGGGCCGAGTGAGCCGGGGATTTCTGAACGGACGATCTCGTTGAGGGTGAATGGCCCAAACGTGCGGAAATGGTAGCCGTCCTGGCCACCGTCTTTGATCTCGAAGCCGCGGTTCAGAATCATCACGGTCAGGATCGCGCTGAAGAGAACCAGCAGCGAACCTTTCAGAAACTGCACCCAGGTCGTTGAGACCATGCCCGCGGTGACGACGATCAGAATGACGACCGCTCCGACGATCACGACGCCGACCCAGTGGTCAAATCCGAGCAACGGCTGGACGAGCACACCGGCACCGACCATTTGCGGAATCAGGTAAAAAATGCTGACCGCCAGCGTGCTGATGCCCGCCGCGATCTTGATACCGG
>JAPOLP010000211.1 GCA_029977045.1 Planctomycetota bacterium | reverse complement strand
TCCGCATCGACATGTGCCCGCCGGCCAGCGCCCACGGATAGCCGGGGTTCGTCTGCGGCAGATAGGCGGGGTACTCGACGCCTTTGCTGTGCATCGCGTAGCCGGTCTCGTTCAGCTCCTGCCCGAGCCGCATGACGCCCTGGCCAACCTGCTTGAGCTTGCCTTGCCCGATCTCGGTCAGCACTCGTTTTGCGCCTTCGTAGTCACCAAACGTAACGCCGCCGGCGATTGGAGCGTCGGGGTGCCGGCGGTTGTACTCCATGACGTACGACAGTGACGTGCCGGCGGAAATCGAATCCATGCACATCTGGTCGACGATCTCACACAGTTCCAGACACTCGTCCGGATTGAAGATGCCGACATTGGACGAGAGCAGGTTCAGCGGTTCGAAGTCCAGCTTCGCGCGGAACTTGCCGGCCTTGCCGTCGTCCGTTTCATCGTACACGTTCTTGTGACAGGCGATGCCGCAGCGGTAGCAGCTTTCGTCCTTCACGACGTACGGCCCCTGCTCGACGTTGTCGCGGAACAGTGGCACAGAAACCTGAGTCCCCGTCGGGACGAAGTTCATCTCAGGCAGAATATGGGCGGGTTGCATGGCGTCGTAATTCGCCCAGGTGCCGCCCTGGCCGTTGAACTTCTTCTTGTCGCGGAATTTGGCCGAGCCCTTACCGCGAGCGACTTCGAGGTTCAGTTCCTTCAACTCCGGCGGCGCCTTTGGACCGGGGCGGTCTTTGACGTCGGCAACGATCGCCTGCAGATTCTTTGAGCCCATGACGCCGCCCATGCCGCCGCGACCGCAGAAGCGGGGCTTGTTGTCGCCGGACTTGAGCTGGTTCTCGGTCGACAGGGCGATCGATGCGTAACGCACGGATTCGTAGTTCTCGCCAGCCGGGCCGATGACCGCGAAGTGTGCCTCCGGGTATTTCTGATGCAGCTTCTGAATCTTGTCGTTGACCATCAGGCCGACGTATTCGCTGGCGTCTTCAAAGGAGAACTGCACCGGGCCGTCGTCGCCGTCGCGGTGGATGCGTAGCAGCGTTGGTTTCTCGCAGCGGCCCGACAGGTGGATCTCGTTGATGTTCAGGTGCCGCAGTTTTGTGCCGAACTTTCCGCTGCCGGCGCTCCACATGGCCGAGGGCTTGCCGGTTAGTGACGTCTTCAGCGGCGAGTACGCGTGGAAGTACGTCCGCAGCCCGGTCATGAAGTCCGTACCGCTGAGAATGCCGAGATTCAGCAGCAGCGTGGCGTCGGGGCTGTAGGCGTCGTCCGTCGGGAAGTCTTCGAGCAGCTTGAAGCCGCGGGCAATTCCGCCGATCGCGTCTTCGAGGTCCTCGCACTGCACGGTGCGAATCTCAGCGGACTGATTCGTCAGGTTGACGTGAGCCGAATTGAGCTGGAACTCGACCGGCTGTTTGAGGTCAATGCTTCCGCTGTCGCTGATCATCACTGCTCTCCGTCGTCAGAAATTCGGTCGGTTGCGGCTGCGCATCCGCACGCGAATGATCAGACAGACGAGCCGGGACCGCAACGCTGCGTCAGCGACAGACCGAATGAAACGAAGACGCGTCGAAAGCAGATGGCCAGACCAGCGTCACAGACGGAAGTAAAACGTCTGCCGGATGTATCGCCAGGGCCATTCCCAAATCGCTCGGTCTTCCACCTTGAAACGGGCCTTGCCCCGCATTCCAGACCGCAGCAGATGCGTGTCCTCAGTGACTTCCACGGTCGCCTGATAAACGCTGCTGAGCAGCTTTTCGCGTCCCTGCTTGTCGGTCACTGTTGGTAATTCGCCACCGAGTTTGTTCGAGAGCAGTTCAGGGACGTACTCCAGGAATCCGTCTGAAACTTCGCTGATGGTTCCGTCGAACGTCCTCCACGCCAGGTGGTCGAACTTCAACTGGACCTTCTGCTTCAGTTCCTGGGACTGCTGCAGGCGTTCCTTCAGCTTGGAACCGACCATTTCATTCACGTCTGCCTGATCGATGAGAACGATGGCCTGGTAGTTATCGTTCGGAGCGATGCTCATCAGGTGCGTGCGTTCTTCGAGAATTGCACCCGGATGCCCCATGTCGCCGACATTCCGCATATGCAGCGGCGAACCGGTCCAGGAAGCCAGTTGCGTCTTCGCTTCTTCGACAGTGGGTTGCGGCACTCGCGGCGGTTCCACAACACGGCCCGTTGCCGGAGCGTAAATAATCAGGTCGGCAAGCTGTTCACGGACCTTCCCGAGTTGCTCCACATAATCAGCAACGCGCTGCTGGGCGAGCAGCATCTGACCCTGATCTTCCAGTTGACGCTGCTTTTCAATCTCACTCGTCTGAACCACAATTCTGGTCAGCAGGTCGCGTTCGGCATCTTCGAGATCAGGATTCGACAGCACCGCGACAACTTCACCGGGGACCTCGTTGCCATCCGCGTCGACCGATGGCCCAAACACCTGCTGCCCCGGTTTCACCAGAAGTTCGCGGAGTTCACCCGGCGTCTGGGTGTAAACATGCCGGACATCCTGAGGCTCAATGATCAACGTCGCCTCAAGATGCATCGGCCACCTGTAGAGTCCGACGAATGCCAGAGCCCCAACAAGAATGCCCCCGCTGATGATCATCTTTGGCTTGCTCAACGGTTCGATCCTCGGTGTGGAAATCATCTTGTACAGATTCCAGACCATGTTCCCGACAATGGTGCTGATCGAGACGACAGCCAGCGTCGCTCCGATGCTCTGGAGACCGTACGGTTTGAGAACGGTGTAAAGGAAGATCGTGATCGCCGCGACGATAAACCAGCGGTAAATCGCAGCAGCAACCGCGAACGAAACGAACCACGCCCGACCGGTTTCCGGCATGAACGGGTCCGGTTTGGCTTCGATACCCAGGCAGTACCAGGCGAAGCTTTCCCGCAGCAGCTTGTCGGCCTTCGGACGGAGATTCGGGATCTCCAGAAAGTCCGACATCATGTAATAGCCGTCAAAACGCATCAGCGGGTTGGCGTTAAAGATGACGGTGGTGATCGTCGTCACGAAGAACGTATTGATTGCCAGGTTGTGCAGCAGGCCCTGGTCGGTACTCCACCAGACAAAGATCGCAAACGCTGAGATTAACACCTCGATATACATGCCGGCGGCGCCGATCATGATCCGCGCCCATTTGTTGCGCAGCATCCACGAGTCGGAAACGTCACAGTAAAGGCACGGGCTGAAGACCAGCAGCATGATGCCCATCTCGTGGCATTCGCCGCCGAAGTGCTTGCACGAAAGCCCGTGGCCGAACTCGTGAATCACCTTGGCCGTTCCGAGCGTAACCCACATGTAAAGCAGGTTCGGCCAGCCGAAGAACTGCTGAAAGCTGGGTAGTTCCTGGCGGAACGAGTCGAACTGCACGGCCAGCAGGATCCACGACGAAACAACGATCGCGATCCAGACGCCAACTCCAACCGTTGAAAAGAAGATTGGCCGACAAAACGGGTAGATAAAGTCAAGAACCTTGACCGGATCCCAGCCGGGCACTCGCACGTAGAGCAGGCTGCGGAGCGTGTTGAAGAACTTCTTTTTCTTCTCTTCCGAATGCTTCTTCAGCAGAGCCGCGCCCTGGCCTTCGCGATTCGAGTAAACGAGGCCTTTCTCGTGCAGGTCGGTGATCAGATGTTGAACGTCGGAAAGCTGCAGCCGGACGGTTGGCATGATGACCAGCATCTCGTCGCGGAGCTGTTCGAGGCTGCGTTCGCCGTCGAGCAGTTTCAGAAGTTCGTACTGTTCCTGCTGCAGCCGGTAGTACTTCAGTCCTGCTGGATCCTTGACGACCCAGTAGCCGACACCCAGATAGTCGATCCGCTTGATGACCAGATCGGGGCGCATCGACAGCGGGATCGGCCGCTGGATCGACGGCTGCATCGAAGAGGCCTGCTGCGTCAGCATCGGGTCACCGGGGCGTCGTCAAAGAAGTCTGGTCAGGAACAAGCTGGTCCGAGGGTAATTACCGCGTCGACCGGGCGGTCTGCTTGGCTGGCCGAGGTATAATCGTCATCTCGGCTGGCAGGCCCGGTTTCAAGATGCCGCCGTCGTTCTTCACCAGAGCGTGAACCTTGACGAAGCCGGTCAGGTTCGAGACTCGGGGATCAACGAATGTGACCGCGCCTTCAAACAGTGTGTCGCGAAACTGCGGCAGATTCAGGTCAGCGACATTCATGCGAACGCGAACCAGGTCGCCTCTTTTGATTTGATAAGACTCGGCGATTGTCACGAAGCCTTCGACGTTGACGCGTTCTGTGCTGATGATTTCAACAATCGGATCACCCTGTCGCACAGCTTCTCCGGCTGAGCGGTGGACCTTGGCAACGTAACCATCGAACGGAGCTTTTACTTTGAAGGTGTTAAGCGTTGCCAGAGTTTCCTTGACCTGCGACTTCACGACCTCGAGTTCCAGCTTTGCGTTGTCAGTAGACAGCCCGAATTTCTCGACTTCGAGTTGCAGCTTGTTGATCTCTGACTTCGAGACCGCATCCGGAACCTTAAGATTTGCCTCGACGGCCATCTTGAATTCCGCATCCGCAACCTTCGCCGCAGCTTCGGCGTACTGGACGCTGATGTCGTTTCCGGCCTGGATGTTCTGTGTGTCCAGCTTGGCCTGGATCTCTTCGTCCATCATACCGGCGACAATTTCTCCCTCGCGAACGGGATCGCCATCTTCTGCTTCAACGAAGGCGAGTGTTCCGGGCCGATCGGCAGCCAGCGTTGCAAAGTCCTTCAGAACGATCAGGCAGCGTTGTGCCTTCACGCCGGGCGATCCTGCTCCCTGCTGAGCTCGAGCCGGTTCTCCCTGAAGTGATGCCACGCTGATTGCCGCGACAACTGCCAGCGTCAGACTGCTGGCCGTCCACCAGAAACGTTTCATCGCGAATTCTCCGAAGTATCTGAGAGCAGAAGGCTGAATGTGCGATTCCGCAGGTGACTTACGTTGTCCGGCCCGGAAAACGACATGATCTCGAACCACCGACGCGCACTCGCCAGACTTGACGGGAATGACAGGTGCGCGGAATCGTACCGGGCACCCCAATACGGCTCTAGACCTGTTAACACGCCCGTTCAGCAGAAGCTGAGGCGGCAGATCCGATTGCCTTCTGCCCGGTTTTCGTCAAACACAGACAGAAACCGCTTCTGAGAAAGGCCCCGCCATGGATTCATCTGAACAGAATTTACAGCCGGCAGCGTCGGACGTTGCCTGGCAGCAGCTGGTTCCAGCTGACTGGGATGTTCCTTCGGTTTTCCGGCAGCGTCTGGGAGCCAGGTTTGGGCGGCAACGATCCATGTCAGCCGCAGGGCACCTGCTGCTGGTTCTGCACGCCGTCCCGCAGGACGGCCAGACGCAGCGAGTGGGCCGGCTTTTCTGGCGGTCACCATCGGGAACCTGGAAAGCATCGCATCGCCCGGACGGCTCGCAGGCACTCGATGAGCACCTTCGCGAGTACCGTCGCCGGATCGAGCAGCTCGAGGAGCAGGAGCACCGGGCTCAGTCAGCCGACGACTATTTCGCTGTGCTCAACGACCTGACGCCGGTCTTCCGAGCTGCTCGCAACCTGCAGATCACCATGCAGGTCGCGCGTGAACAGGCAAAGGAGGCTCGTGACGTCATCGACTTCCGTGACCGGACGTACGAAATCGAGCGACAGGCGGACCTGCTGCATCAGGACACAAAGAACGGCCTCGAATTCACTGTTGCGCGGCGTGCTGACGATCAGGCTCAGGCGAGTTACCGGATGTCCGTCGCGTCTCACCGGCTGAACGTCCTCGTGGCATTCTTCTTTCCGATCGCGACGCTGAGCGCCGTCTTCAGCACGTCGTTCAGCTTCGGCGAGGAAATCCAGCAACTCGAATCGCGCTACGCTCCGCTGCCACTGATCGCGATGCTCCTGCTCGGCCTGATGATCGGTCTCATTCTCAAATCGACGATCACTCGCGAGCCACCGCCGCCGTCGAACTGAACGCAATCGTCGGAGAATCGCCTCTCGCCGAAACGTACCGGCTCGATTTAAGGTACGCGCGGTGCGACTCTCACAGAGATTCACGGAGCGGCGATATGTCGAGGCCCGTTGGCCAGACCGAACTTTCCAGCGACCCGGGCGACTCGAACCGCCGGTCATCCGCGACCGTTCGAACGCTGACGCTGCTCGCGCTGACTTCGGTCGTGGGTGCTGGCGGGCTGCTGGCTGGCAGGTTCCGTTCAGCTTCCGAAGGGCCATCCGACGGCAGTCGGGACGCGGTACTACTGTCTGTCGCGGAGCCTGTTCCGGAAAGCCCGGCGATAGAACAGCGGGCCGAGAACGCAGCGCCACCGGGGTCCCATCCAGTCTCTCGGGGACCCGATCAGGTACCATCGCCGCCGAAGGTTGCCGCAGCTTCAGATTCCGTTACGGATGGCAACGGTGCGGTGTCGGACGACGAACGGTTTCGGAGACTGATTCTGGGAAGTTGGCAGCAGTCGTATTACGGAACTCGCGTGTTGACCGTTCTGCCGGACGGCAAGGCAAAGATGGTCATCCGCCCGGACAGCGTCTGGGCGTTCGCGTTCGGCCAGCAAATTGATCTCGACATGTTCTGGACAATCGAGAAAGGGCGGATCGATTACGGCTACACGGGCGGCACGCCGAAAGAGAAGGTCGAACTGGCCGCGAAGACCTGGGGTGATCGCTGGGACGAGCAGATTCTCGAACTGACCGACTCGCGGCTCGTTCTGCTGTGCGAAGACGGCAAGACGCGATCCGAATGGGACCGCGCCTCGACCGATAAGACTCCGCCCGCTGTCTCGAAAGATCGTTCGCCAACGGAGCCAAAGTAGCGGAACGGCGCGAGCCGTCCGGTCGAACGCTGCTTCACTCCACTCTGCTGCTTCGACGGCTTACGCGCCCTTGATCTCGAAGATCGCTTCGACTTCGGCGGCCGGGCCGGTTGGGAGGGACGCGAAGCCCAGTGCGCTTCGGGCGTGATAGCCATCGCCTTCTTTGCCAAACAGCTCGTGAACGAGATCCGACGCGCCGTTGATGACCAGGTGATGCTCGATGAAATCCTGCGTCGAGTTCACGCAGCCCAGCAGCTTGATGCAGCGCAGGCCGTCAAGTGTGCCGTGCTCGGCATGGACGGACTGCAGGATCTTGACCATGCACTCTTTCGCGGCGGCGTAGCCTTCCTCGACGCCCAGATCAGCACCCAGCTTGCCCTTGATGTTGCTGGTATGCCCGGACGTGATCAGCAGATTGCCCGTACGAATGCAGAGGTTGAGGTAGCCCTTCGGGACTTCCGGAAACTCGATCCCCAGTTCGGCAGCTTTCTGTTCGGCACTCATGATGGCTCCTGTTGCAGGTTCAGTTTGGTGAGAGAGACGGTCACTTCGTCGCGGCAAGATAGCGGCTCAGCGTCCGAATGTTACGGATGAAGGTCTTCGTCGTGATGATCTGCTGCTCGCGGTCGTCGCCGACGTCTCGCAAACGCCCCTTTTCGAGCCACGCACCGCGGGTGTCCATTGAGTTGACGAGCTGTCGGACTTCGGTTCGCAGTGAGTTGCTGTTGCCCGGCTTGCGGCGGGCTGTCGTCCAAAGCGGGGCTGTGTCTCGCCGCCTCCTGGGGGGCTCCCCGAACTCGGCCCGCAGCCGTTTGACGCCCGAGCCGACTTTGAATCCGTAGTGCGTCGGCATGTCACTGTCGTCGTAAGTCAGCTCGTATTTCTTAGTGAAGTAGAGTGGTCGGTTCGTTTTCAGTTCGTAGAAGCGGGCAAGCTGCCCATTGGGTAGTTCGGATCGTTCCAGGTAGTTGAGAGCCCGCGGGATCGGGGCGAGGTACTTCTCTTTGCCTGTGTGCTGGTAGATCGTCATCAGCGTCCGGATGACGCCCTGCGATTCGCCGCCGGTGACGGATGACGGCTCGAAGCGCCGAGCCCAGGCGGGCTGCATTTTCGCGTCGTACTGCTGAGCCCAGGCCGGCTGAGGCTCGGGCATCTGGGCGAGGATGATGAAGTCGCCGGCCCGCTCGGCCGCCGCTGCGTACTGCGGAGCGTCGTACAGTTCCGCCGCCAGAAACATCGTGTCGATCAGATCGGCGATCGTGTCGTCGTTGAACGTGTAGTAGCTGCGGTAATCGAGCTTCGGATACTCGCCCGGCCAGGTTTCCGGGTACGAGGCCTTCAGTACCGGGAAGTCGGCAGCATTCGGCGGCTCGGAGAATCGCTGTGGCCAGGCACCATTGGGATACTGAGCTTTCAGCAGCGACGCCAGCGCGTACTCAACGCAGGAGTGGATCGCCTTGTCACGGCGTTCGAGCACCGTGTCGAGCTTCATCAGAAACCGCACCGCCGACTGAGTATTGTCGTCATCGAGCGTCGTGACGTTCTTCGCCTTCGGATTCAGCTTCTGCCCGGCCTGCTGGTCGACCAGGAACTGCCAGCCCGATCGTTCCTGCGTGTCGAATTCGAGCCGGTAGTCCCAACCGCCTGAGACAAGCTGAGTCTGAGTGAGCGCGTGCCCGGCGGCCTTTGCCGCGTCCAGC
>JAPOLP010000963.1 GCA_029977045.1 Planctomycetota bacterium | reverse complement strand
TCAACGATCGCAGCAGGCAGAAGTGCTCTGCCGACTGAGCCAGCAGCGGCAGGTGCTCACAGATTCGCATCCCCGGCACGCTGGTCTCGATCGAATCGAAGTCGCCCCGGATCTCGCGAGGCGCCAGCGGCTTCAAATCCCAGAGGTCCACATGCGATGGTCCTCCGAATAAGAAGATGAAGACGCAGGACTTCGCCTTCTGCGGGCTGGGCTTGGAAACTGTCTGAGCCTGCAACGCTCGCCGTCGGTCAAGCACCGCCGCCGACAGTCCGCCAATCCCCAGACGCACGCCGGACGTCAGCAACGAACGACGCGACGTCAAACTGGGTGGCGAGCGGAACATCGTCTTTACGCAAGTTCGGGAACCGGGCGACCGTCCTGTTGCACGATCGGGATCGGGCGGCCTCGCTGGTTGGTCCAGTAGGCGTTGAGGTCGATGCCCAGGTGCCGGAACGTGGTTGCGGCGAGGTCCTGTGGGCGGACCGGGTTGCTGGCGATCTCGGCCCCGCGCGAATCGCTGCTGCCAATGACCTGACCGGTGGGCATTCCGCCGCCAGCGACGAGCATCGACATGATGTTGGTCCAGTGGTGCCGGCCCGCTTTGTCGTTGATGACCGGCGTCCGACCGAACTCGCCCATCATCATCACAAAGGTGTCGTCAAGCAGGCCGCGGTCTTCGAGATCGTTGATCAGCGCGAACATCGCCTGGTCAACTCGCGGGCAGAGTGGCTTCAGACCTTTCTCTATTCCGCCCCAGCGAACGTCGTCGCCGTGATGATCGAAGTAGCCCCACGCTCCGCTGACCAGAACGAACGTGACACCGGATTCGACAAGCCGTCGCGCGAGCAACGCCTTTTCGCCGACACTGACTCGACCATAGGCGTCGCGCGTCGCGTCGGTTTCGTCATTGAGATCAAACGCCTGCTGGACGCGGCCCGACAAAACCATGTCGTAAGCCTGCTGTGTGAACCGGTCGGTTTTCGCGAGTGCCTGGCCCTGATCGAGATCGCGTCGCACCCGGTCGAACTGCGTTCGGAGCGTGTTCCGATCGCTGAGCCGGTCGGACTGAATTCCCTCGGGCAGATTGAACTTGCCGGCCAGTTCGAGCCCTTTGACCGGATCGAACTGGGACCCCATATGCCCGGCTCCGTAAACGTCGGAGGCCCAGGAGTCAGCAAGTCCGACGAACGGTGGCATCGCGGGATCGTTGGCACCGCGAAACTTCGCCGCGATGGAACCCATCGAGGGAAAGCCGCCGCCATCGCGACCGTCGTTGGTGCGTCGGGCCAGCGGGTTGCCGCACTGCATCGTGATCGGTGTGTGATTACTGGCCGAACAATCGACCGAGCGGATGATCGACATCTTGTGGGCGATCGAGGCCTGCATCGGCAGGTGCTCGCCAAACTGCACGCCTGGCAGTGAGGTGCTGATTGGCGCGAACGGGCCGCGAACTTCGCTTGGGGCATCCGGTTTTGGATCCCACATATCGAGCTGTGATGGGCCTCCGGACAGCCAGAACAGGATCACCGACTTCCGGTTTGAAGCCGGTTTTTCGCCACCTTGAGCCGCACGAGCCTGCAACAGCTGCGGCAGCGTCAGGCCACCCAGGCCCGCCAACCCTGTCTGCAGAAACCAGCGTCGAGAACCGACTCGAATTAAATCCCGCGGGGACGGTGCCAGCCCGGACAGCGGCTGGCTGAAATTCTGATGCTCGGCAGCGTGAGCAGACTTCGACATGAGAGAGGCCTCGTAACAAACGGCTCAGTTTCCGTCGGCAGGATACCACCGCCAGTCGGATCAACACACACTCATGCTTCGGTTTTGCCGGACACGCCGCTCCAGAGGGAGAACACAACACCACAGAATCATGCATTACAGAATCATTCAGTACTCAATGATCTTGTGGCTCATGATTCAGTGATCTCGTCAAAGCTGCCGAGCCTGCGACACTCTCTGTTGCAGTTCCGACAGCCGAACTTCCCGGTCTCAATCATTCTGTCGCCATTCTTCAGACTCGGTGCGATCGACGATCGGTTGACTCTCGGCTTCAGCCCAACAGACTCTGCGGTTCATCGAGCATGATTCACATTCAGAGAAAGTCTGCAGCTTGACGCCGATACTGATTGGAACTGCCGGGCACATCGACCACGGCAAGACGCGGCTGGTTGGGCGGCTGACGGGAGTGAATACCGACCGCCTGCCGGAAGAGAAGGCACGTGGCATTTCGATCGACCTCGGCTTCGCGCACTTCGAAGCTGGCGGGTTTCGGTTCGGCGTTGTCGACGTGCCAGGGCACGAGCGGTTTGTCCGCAACATGGTGGCCGGGGCAACGGGCATTAACCTCGCCGTGCTGGTCGTCGCGGCGGATGACGGCGTGATGCCGCAGACGCGCGAGCATCTGGAAATCATGGACCTGCTCGGCATTCAGGCCGGCCTGGTCGCGCTGACGAAGACCGACCTCGTCGATCCCGAAATGGTCGAACTCGCGCAGCTCGATATCGAGGAAACCGTCAGTGGAACGTTTCTCGACGGGTGCCGCGTGATTCCCGTTTCGTCGGAGACTGGCGAAGGCATCGAAGAGCTGCGAGCCGCGATTGTTGACCTCTGTTCGCAGATCGAGCTGCCGCAGACACTGCCGGTCTTTCGCATGGCAATCGACCGGGTCTTCTCGATCACCGGCCACGGAACCGTCGTCACAGGATCGGTCATCAGCGGCGAGGTTCACGTTGGCGATTTGCTGGAACTCTGGCCCGAGGGTCGCGAGGTCCGGGTTCGCAGCGTGCAGCAGCACGGCGAGAGTTCCGACGAGGCCGGCAGCCGGCAGCGGACGGCGATCAATCTTGCCGGGTTGAAGCAGGACGAAGTTTCACGCGGCTGTGAACTCGCGACGCCAGGCTACCTGAAACC
>JAPOLP010000559.1 GCA_029977045.1 Planctomycetota bacterium | reverse complement strand
GGCGCGAGTGACTCCAGCAGGCGGTAGAGGTTGCCGTTGGCGGTGGTGACGAGGTTGGCGGCGTACTCCGCCGCGCTGCTGTGATGGTTGTCGTTGTCGACGTCGAGCCAGACGGCGCCGCTGCAGCTCAGGGAGGTGGGTTCCCATTCGGGCGAGTCTGGCTGGTAGGGCTTCGCAGTTCGCCACCAGGACTCGCGGATGCCGGGGCCGGTGGCGATGGCGACCAGGTGGACGTCCTGCTGCGGACGCGGCAGCTTGATCGAGAGCTGATGCTTCACTCCGAGTGCCCCGTCGATCGCGGGTGACATCGCTGACGTGCGGGCGAGCGACGGATGTGAAGCCGTTGTGCGTTCGTGAACCGTCAGGTCGTCCTCGTGAACCAGGACGCCGTTGGCAAACAGTTGCACTCGGTCAACCTGGCTCCAGTGCGGGCCGAGAACTCTTACGTTGACGTCAATCGTCTTCGCGTCTGCCGCGACGGAGAGTGTCTCGCCGGGAGCGTGTCTGCCGTTGACGCTGAGTTCCGCAAACAGGCCGTAGCTGACGATGACCTTGCCGTCGACGAATGCCTGAGCAGCGTGGGCGACGTTGATATCACCCGGATCTGAGTCGTCGCAGCGGATGTACGTACGGCCCTGGCCGACGAAGTGGCGGGCGACATCGTGAGAATCGCTGGAGCCAACTGGAGTGATCTGGTGGCCGGAGTTCAACGCCGCCATCCAGTCGTGGAAGAGCTGCATGATGTCTGTCTGGTTGGCCGAAGAGTTCACCGTTTCCATCGCGTTCGCCCGAAGCTGCCAGCCGTTGATGTTCCGGCCGACCTCGTCGTTGAAATTCAGCGGGCCGAATGGTTTGAATCCGCCGTGCAGATCGCGGGCGTGGTTCAGGATGACTGCCTTCACGCCCGGTGTGCCGTAAATCGCGTCGAAGATCGTTGGCCAGTCGGTGCCTCGATAATCGGGAACCGGAGCGCCGCGATCAGCCGGGAAGATGTTGAAGTGGCCGAGCTTCGTCGTGACTTCGTTGCCGATCACCGGCGTGAAGAACTGTCGGACGTTCATCTCGCGGGCGAATGGTTCGTGATCGATCTGCACGTTGTGGTCAGTGGCAACCGGCAGTTCGATGCCTTCGGCGGCCAGCGTGATCATTCTCTCCTGAACCGTACAGTCGCCGTGCCCGGAGTGCGTTAGCGTGTGCACGTGAGTGTCGCAGGAGACCCAGCCTTCGGTCTGCACTTCGCGGCGGATCCCGAGATCGACCTGTTTCGTGTAACCGGAATTTACGGCGACGTCCTGCGAGTCGATCGAGTATTCAAACCCGCGACCCACGACGATGCGGTACGTGCCCAGTTCGACCGGGATTCGGGCGAAACCATTTGCGGTGTAGATCGTGCCGGGGCGAACGGCGAGAGCGTTATTGGATTTCGCTCCGGTGTCGCGCAGCGTGCCGGCTTCGTCAAGCACTGTGATGCGTACCGGCAGCGAGGGCGTTACATCATCGTTGCGTGTCCCGTTGCCCCACGAACGCAGGCCCTCAAACACGCGAACCACCAGCGTCGACTGCCCCAGCACTTCGTCGCGAGGACGATTGATCAACCGGATCTCGCCGACGCGGATATCGTCAGCAGCTCGGGACTTCGGACAGTCGATCGTCAACGTGTTCTCACCCTGCTTGACGGCACCGTCCGGTACAGGGAGATAGACGACCATGTCGTTTTCGTCGACCCGCAGCGTGCCGAGATCGCGATCGTTCAGCCGCACTCGCCAGCGTTCTTTGATGTCCTGATGCCGGATCCGCAGGCAGTAGTCCTTTGCCGGTTCGGCAACGGTGAACGTCTTCTCGAACGAGGCGGCCTCGGCCTGCTCGGGAAACTCAGCCCACTCGCGAGTCCCCGACTGCCGCAGATGGTGCATCTGGTCGGTGAGCACGATTGTCGCTGCGCGAGCGAAATCGACCGCCAGCAGGATGGCGAGGAAGGCGGGGAGGCGAGTCATGACAAAGCTCATGTGGTAATCGTTTATTACCACAGAGGCACAGAGGTCACAGAGAAAAAACAAGTGATTGAATCTCTGTGACCTCTGTGCCTCTGTGGTGCAATTCAAAACGTGGAACGGAAGGCGTCACCGATACAGGCCGTGCTGCTGAATGTAGACCTCGACAGCTCGCGGGACGATGAAGCGGATGCTGCGGCCTTCGGCGACTCGCTGGCGGATGTCGGTCGCGGCGAAATCGACGCCGGGGATGTCGACGACTTTCAGCGATGACTTCACCTGATCGGACAACCCGTCTGTCAGCTCGGCGGGCAGGACCGGGCCGCGGTTAACGGTGACGATGGTGGCCAGCTCGGCGATGCGGTCCGGGTCTTTCCAGGTCGGCATGTCGCGCAGCGAGTCGGCTCCGATCAACAGCAGGAACTCGTCATCGGGCCGGCCACTGCGGAGGTTGCTCAGCGTGTCGACCGTCCAGGAAACCTCGTCGCGGTCGAGTTCAATCCGGCTGACCTGAAACCCGGGGATGCCGGAGATCGCCAGCTTGAGCATCTCGACGCGGTGTTTGTCGTCGGTCAGCGAGCCTTCCGGTTTGTGCGGCGGGATCTTCGTCGGCACGAACCAGACCTGATCGAGCCCGCACTGCTCCCGGCACTGCTCGGCCAGCAACAGGTGCCCGTAATGCACGGGATCGAACGCCCCACCAAAGATTCCGATTCGCATTGCTGGTTCGTCTCTGTTTGCTCGTTGTCGAGTTGCGGAGTCTGGATGCCGTTACGCTTCAGCCGGAACCCGAGTGCCCGCGTTCTGCGCGAACGCGGCCACTCCAGGTTGGGAGATGATTAACGCGAGTTACCTGGTTCCGGCAACGACTTCGATGCCGGAGAGGATTGGCCGGCCAATCGTGGAAGTCAGGTCGATTGTCAGGCTGCTGCCGGCCTCGACGCCTTGAAACTCGCGAACCATCGCCATGTTGCGTCCGCCGGAGTCGCGTACAACGTCAACGTTCTCGGCGACAGTCTTGCCCTGCAGAGCGATGTCAAAAACTCGCTCGCCGCTGGAGACTGCATCAGGTTCGGCGAAGTGCAGGCGAACTGTGTACGGCTTTGGAGAGCCGGCTTCGGTCGCGGCGAGCGTCAGAGAAATGCTGGTCGCTCCCTCAACTCCCGAGCCGGCGATCCACTTCACACCGTCGCCCTTCAGGAGTGACGAATGACGACGGTAGTATCTCAGGTTGTCTCCTGTCACTTTGATGGGGATTGCCGGAGATGCTCCACCTTTGCTCGGATAGTCGACCCACAGCGTGCCGGATTCGTCCTGCCGGTCGCCCGGTGCTCCGAAGTTGATGCCGACCTGCCGCACGGCGTCCTTCTTTGGATCAAACGTCAGTGCCGAGTAGCTCCACACTTCGGTCTGCGGCAGATGCACGAGGGCCAGCGAGGTGAACAGCGAGTAGCCGCAAATGCAGCCGTGAGCCATGTTCGGCGCGTTGAGGACTCCGTTGGCGGGGATCAGGCTGTTGCGGCAGCCGCTGCGGAAGCCATTCAGTCGCGACGTGTTCCCGGATTCGATGTCGCAGAAGCCAGCTGTGTCCGCGCGGAAGGTCATCAGATGCGGACTGGCGATCGCGTAGTTGCAGTGGTGGCCGGACTTAGTGAACTCCCACGGAGTCTCTTCCCCGGTTACGGGGTGAATCCGAGGAACTCGCTCGCCGGTCTTCAGATTCCATGCCAGACCGGGACCGCGCTGATCCAGCAGCCGGTCGTTCCAGACGATCACACGGTCCCACAGACTTTCCGGATGGCCGCGAAAACCGACGCCTTCGGATGACTGCTTCCAGAGTTCTTTTCCGTTGCGGCCATCGACGGCCATGATGCTCGACTTGTTGCTCATCAGGACGACGTCCTTGCCGCCCGAATACGACATCCAGGTTCCGACGAAGTCCGTCTCCTGCTTCCAGATCAGCTTGCCGGTTTCCAGATCGATCGACTTGGCAAAGCGGATGTCCGACGCCTTGGGAATCTCACCACGTCGCTTCCAGTCCCGGTAGAAGTTCTCGAGCGCCCCATCAAAAGCGAACACGCGATCGGTCCCGACGGACAGTACCGGAAAACTCGCTTCGGCTTCGTGCGACCACAGCTTTGAACCGGTGTGCCGGTCAACGGCGACGATCTCGACAGCCGCCTTCGTTCCGGCCAGCAGGTGTTTCGACGGCGGCAGCTTGCTCTTGTCGGCATCGATGTCGCGGAAGACCTCGGCAATCAGCTTCTCCTTGACGACGCGGATGCGGCCCCAGTCGTCGTCCGGGTTCTGCAGTTTGAACTCGTTGATCTGCTCGCCGGTGGCCGGGTCGAGTTTCAGGCAGCTCTTCTCGTGAACCAGGTAAAGTGCGTCTTCAACTGCCAGGAAGTTGTAGCCGGCCAGGGCACCTTCAAAGTCGTT
This sequence comes from Planctomycetota bacterium, assembly GCA_029977045.1. GTDB lineage: Bacteria > Planctomycetota > Planctomycetia > Planctomycetales > Planctomycetaceae > JAPOLP01. Next base: position 254 of record JAPOLP010000559.1, on the reverse strand, counting down.
ACCGCGCCGACCTGGCAGGTAGTTGGCCTCACCTTCGAGCGGCAACTGCCAGAGAATCCGACCGGTGTAGACATCGACGGCAGTCATCTTGCCGGGCCCCTGCAGGAACATCCGGCCTCCGATGACGGCCATGCTCGGGCACCAGAAATGACGGTTGTAGAACAGGCTGCCGTCGGCTGCCGGGCCGCCAAACCACAGCACGCCCAGCGGCGCCTTCACGAGCGCGTCCTGCGACATCAGCGTGTTCGACGCGT
>JAPOLP010000563.1 GCA_029977045.1 Planctomycetota bacterium | reverse complement strand
GGCGGGGACGTTGCTGGCCAGTTCGTCGAGAGCTTCCGGGCGAAAGACCTCACGGGCGAATGAGCTCCTTTGGAGAGTTTCCGCGGCCCAGTTCTGCCAGGGACCGGCGAGCCAGTTCGCGACAGGCGTCGGGAAGCTGGCCTTCGGGCGGTTCGCGAGGTCACTCGGCAGACGGCGATTTGCAATCGCTCGCAACAGGCGTTTCGATCGCAGGTCGCCTCGGCGATCGAGTTCCGCGGCAGGCAGCAGAGAGGTCTCCGCTTCCGGGCGGACGTCGATCAAGTAATCCACTGGAAGCTGAAACGCGAATTCGACGAGACGATGGTCGGCGTACGGAACCCGCGCTTCGAGCGACGCGGCCATTGTCGCCGTGTCGAGCCGACCGAGCAGGCTTTCGAGATTCAACCGGTGCAGCAGGACAGCCTGCTGTGCGATCGTCGAGTCACTGCAGACGGTTGCGGCGTCGGCGAATTCAGCCGCGTAGAACTCTGCGAGTGACTCGTCGCCGCCGGACGCTGCCCAGACATCGGGTGACAGCAGAGCCTGGCGGGCCGCGTTCGGGATGAGGCTGTTTGCGGCGAAGTAATGATCGACAGGGCTGGCAAACCCCGTTCGGCCATACGTCGCCTGAAGTATCTGCAGAAACGCCTGCTGCTGATCCGGAGTGCCCAGCCAGTTGCCGTTCGCGGTGAGCTGTGCCAGCCGGCAGTCTTCGATCGACCAGTGAGGCCGCGTGTAGCCGCAGAGCAGTTCGTCCGCTCCCTCGCCGCCAACGACCACGCCAACTGACTGTTTCATTCGCCGAGCCAGACGGTGAATGATTCCGTCGCTGGGCGTCGGCAACGGCAGCCCGCTTTCGGTCAGCAGTTCGGTCCAGGACTCAAAGTAGGCGTCCGGAGAAACGCGAACTTCGTCGAACTCGAAACCGGCATGACGCGCGCACGCTGCGGCGAAATCAAAGTCGTCGGGTTCGCGATCGGTTGATGGTGACGAAGCCTCGCCGCCGCCGCAGGCTCCGAGCATTTCTCCGGAGTGCCGTTCCGCGATGATCGTCGCCAGCGTGTTTGAGTCGACTCCGCCGCTGAGAAACATGCCGACGGGAACGTCGCTGATCAGGTGCTGGTCCGTGACGTCACTGAGCAGCGTGTCGAGTTGCCCGGCGGCATCCTCAAACGACGGCGCAGCATCTGTCTGCGTGCCCGTTGGTCGTCGGGGAAACTCCCAGTAGCGGTCGATGGAGACGCGGTCACTTCGCAGATCCCAGGTCAGCAGTTCGGCGGGGCGCAGTTGCTGGACGTCGCGAAGCATCGTCTCGCGTCCAAGCGTGATGCGGAACGTCGTCAGGTAGTGGTTTACCGCTCGCCAGTTCGGCTCGCGGCTGACAGCCGGATGCCTCAGCAGTGCAGCGGCGGAACTCGCGAAGGCCAGTTCGTTGCCGAGCGAAGCCAGAAACAGCGGCTTGATGCCGAAACGGTCGCGGACCAGTGTCAGACGCTGCTGAGCGAAGTCATAAACCGCGAATACGAACATCCCGGCAAGACGCGGCAGCGAGTCGGCTCCCCACTGCTGCCAGGCGGCCATCAGCGTTTCGGTATCGCAATGCGTGCGGAAGCGGTGGCCGAGCTTCTCCAGATCGCGGCGTAGCTCGGCGTCGTTGTACAGCTCGCCGTTGTAGACCAGCACGCAGGTGCCGTCGGCGGAAACCCAGGGCTGCCTGCCGGCTTCCAGATCGCGAATCGCCAGCCGTCGGTGTCCGAACGCGACGTTGTCCCGCTCGAATGCGCCACAATCGTCGGGACCGCGACGAATCATCGCGTCGCGCATCGAGATCAACTGAGCCGACGACACCGATGGCCGGTAACCGAGTTTCGTAACGCCTCCAACAATCCCGCACATGCGCTGCCGATCTGCGTTGGGGAGTCAGGCTCACCGACCGTAGGCCACCTGCAGGCTGTTGAGCAGGGACTGTTCGAGGTTCGAGTCGCGGCCCAGCGAGTACCACCCTTCGGGGGTGGCGGGGCCGACGACGGAATCGAGGTCGCGGCGGAGTGGGTCGGACTGCGGGAACGTCGCGTAGCCCTGCGAGTTGATGATCAGCTTGTCGGGGTTCTCGATTTCCTTGTCGACCTCGACGCCAACCAGATAGCCGCCATTGACCGGCGTCATCTACACGGTCGCTTTGCGGCGGATCGACTGGAACGTGCTTTCGAGCCGGTCAGCACCCGTGACTGAGTCCGCGTGCCAGGGTTCGACGATGCTGGCTCCCGGCTTGTACTGCGTCTCGATCACGCCATCGAGCTTGTTTTCCCGCTCGATCGGAAACTGATAAGCGTGCAGGACGTCGACGGTATTTTCCCAGAGCTGCTCGTGATTCGACGCCGGAACAAACATCGGATTCGACGCCGTCACCGGCACCATCGACGCGCAACCGACCAGCGGCAGCAGTCCCAGAGCCATCAGCAATCGCAAAACAGTCGGCATCAGACGTCCGTGTCCAGTCCCATTTGCAGCTTCGAGGCGTCAATCGCCGGTCCATCAGCGCAACAACCCACGTCAATTTGCAGCGGGCGGCGAAGTCTCGCAGCAGCCAGAAAATCACTCAAGACAGCTTTTGACGGCAATTTCCGACGGGAGACTCGCCTCGTTGTGCTGCTCTCGACGCCTTCCAGAGCCAGCGTCGGCCCTTCAGCGATCGGAATGCTACTCTGGAACAGCCGTAGATACGGTGCTATCGATTACGAGCCCCGCTTGCCGACGTTCACACTGGCGCCCATGATGCCGTCTTCCGCTCCGATCCCGCCTGAAAACAGTCGTTCTCCGTGCCCGAACCCCAGACAAGCTGCCCGCCATATTCGCCAGTGTTTCTGCGGCTGGCACTTGGCTTCGTGTACTTTCACTTTGGCCTGCTGAAATTCTTCCCGGATCTCAGCCCTGCCGAAGTGCTTGCGTTTCCGACGCTCGGCCAGTTGTCGCTGCACCAGATTGATCCCCGAACGGCTCTGGCGACGCTCGCACTGCTTGAATGCGGGGTTGGGGTATTGCTGATCTTCAACCTGCTGCCGAGAGTGACCTTCGGCCTGTTTCTGTTTCACATGGCCGGCACCTTCCTGCCGCTTTTCCTGCTGCCTGAGTTCACGTTCAAGATCGCTCCCCTGGCCCCGACTCTCGAAGGCCAGTACATCCTGAAGAATCTGGTCTTCGTCGCCGCAGGCTGGACGGTGCTCCTGCCGGCCTGCCGACGCTCAGCAACGAACGACTCAACGCCACCACCACAGTCGACAGACGAGTCATCGCCCCCCTCCGGATCTGCCCAATGAACGCCAACCTGAAAAACGGGCTCCTCGCCGCAGCACTCGTCGGACTCGGCTTCGGAGTCAGCTCGACTTACGAACGCTATCGCGGCACTGGCCTGAGCCACGTCCCCGCAATCGGCGTCCGCCCGCTCGAAGCTGCCGACCGCCAGGTCGCCGCAGCTCAACCGCAGAGCAACGACGGCGCATCTCGCCTTCAGGCCGAGTCGCAGGCCGGCGTTCGATCAGGCGAGAACTCAATCGCGGCAAACGTCACCGGCGAACTGCAGCTCTACCCAACGCTGACCAAGGGCATGCGCACCCCCTTCGATCTGTGGCGTTACTACGGACGCGGAAAGTCGTCATTCGAGTCTCCGATCCTGCCCATGCGTTTCGACCAGTGGCTCGAATTCCATCGCAAACAGAAGCCAACTCTGATGGCCGACGTGCGCAGCTACATGGCCGGACGGTTCGACTTCTCAAACAAAACGCTGCCGGGCGTCTTCATGTCAGGCGGCAAGCCGGTGATGGCCGGCCCGGTCGCGAAGCTCCCACTGGACGTCGCTTCGTACGATGCTCTGGCCGCTCTCTCGCCACAGGAAATCCGCGAGCAGGATCTCTTCCCCTACAAACCGCTGGCTCACCCGCTGCAGACCAGCGCGCACATGGTTTTCCCGGAAGAGTGGATCAAGGCACATCCCGAGCACCGCCGTATCGACGTCGACATGGACTTCCCCGGCGAGTACCTGCCCGAGTTTCCGCCGCCGCTGTTCCTGACAACGCACAAGGAACTCCGCGACGTGTCGAACGGCCGCGAGATCACGCTCGACAATTACTTCGAGATCTTCGATGGCCTGCTGACACCCGAGCAGATGGAGGGCCTGAAAGAGCTGCTGCGCCCATCACCGACGACCTGGTTCAATCACACCGACCATCGCGTGACCGAACTGCCGTCGAAAGGCGTCGCCTGCTTCGACTGCCACGTCAACGGACACACCAACGGAGCATTTGAACTCGGCCCGGACTCGCGCCCCAACATGGCCCGACTCCGCACCGACACGCCGACAATGCGCGGCAACTACAACCTGATGCAACTGTCGTCGAAGCGGTCGATCCGCAGCATGGACCACTTCTCGGAAGTCGAGGAGTACTTCGACGGCGACCCCGGAATGCAGCAGTCGATCGGCCCTCGAGCCGTCAAGCGCGAAGTCACCAACCGCATGGGCGACTTCAACGCGATCATCGACTACCCGCCGGCCCCGAAACTCGACCCGCTGATGCGTCTGAAACCAGAGCTGGCCACCGAAGCCGAACTGCGCGGCGAGGCGTTGTTCCACGGCAAGGCCCAATGCGCGAAGTGCCATTACGGCCCGG
>JAPOLP010000590.1 GCA_029977045.1 Planctomycetota bacterium | reverse complement strand
TTTCGTCTGTAAATCGCTCATCAAAAGGCTCCGGGGCAGAAAGATTCTCAGGCCAGACCAGTCGCATTCGGGCGGCGAGGCCCGGTCGTTACGACTCGAACAGCAGCGACAGGCCAGTCTACATTTTCACGACGTCGCCCGGAACCGGCAGATTCCGGGAAGATGGCCACCGAGACGCAAGACTCTTGTGAGAGCACGCCCTCAACCAGTCACACCTCGGACACTGATACGGGGCCGGGCTGCTCGACTGAGACTGCGCAGACACCCGCCGGGCTGGGTCGGATTACGGCGACTCGACCGTCAGGACGACTGGGTTCGACGCGTAGTTCGTCGTGATTGAGAACGTGATCGAGACGCGGGCGAGAACGGCAATCGGGAGCTTCTCGACGGCGAGAGCTTTGTCGCTGGCTTCGAGGACGACGGTGCCTTCGAGAGTCTTGCCGGCGAGCCGCAGTTTGCTCGCCTTGCCAACCGTAACGCCTGGCGGAAGTTGCTCACCGAACAAGGTGGTGAAGTAGTCGAAGCTCATCGCCAGCGTGACGGGATCGGTGAAACCGTCCTGCCGTTCGATGCGGACTTTGATCTCGGCCTTTTCGCCAGGCTTGAGCGTGACTTCGCGAGGTTCAGCTTCGACATTCAGCAGATCGAGCGGCTTCGTGACGCCGACGAGTTGGGTGTTGATCGGCCAGCGAGCCTGGCCGCCGCCGCTGCCCTGCTGCTCGCACGTGACGGTACCGTAATGGACGACTTCACGGTCGGTGCCGTCAGCCGTTTTGATCGTTGCTCGGCCACCGACCCGAACAAGAGACGCGTTGACCTGAGCATCGGTGGCCGCCGAGAGAATGATGCCGCAGTGGCTCATGCCGGCTGGAATCGTGACCGGCTCGGCGGTGACACCTGGTGGCAGATCTTCGACGAAGATCGAGACCGGTCCGTCGTAGCCGTTGACTCGACTGACCTTCGCGAACCAGATCATCTGTGTGCCCGGAGCCAGCTGCGCGTAGTAGTACTCACCAGCAACCTCGAAGTCCGGCTCGCCGCGCTTCATGCTCAGGTGATAAAGGAACCGCTCTCCGCCGCGGGCATGCAGATCACGAATCGAGAGATAAAATTTCCCGTCCCCCGGAGCCATCCAGTGGAGTCTTGGATCTTTGGTGTGCAGGCCGTCGTCTGATTCCTTCACCAGTTTCCCGTCCGCGTCGGTAATCTCAAGCACGGCATCAAGAGGCAAGCCGAGCCGATGCGCCGTGACTTCGAACTCGAACCACTGCCCCTTAAGGGCTTCAAACGAGACAAAGTGTCCAGAGAAATCCAGATCGAAGCGACCATTGACACCAACGGGCAGCACAACTGGCAGGGCGTTCTCAACCGAGTTGTTGGCATCGGAAACGACGATCTGTGGGGAATCGACAACAAGAACGTTAACCGGATTTGTTTCTCCACTCGCGAGTGTCAATCGCTCTCGCCGGATGCCGAGTGGATCATTGGCTGCCGCCGCCAACTGCGTTGCTGCCGAGTCGCCGAGCAGGTGCCCGATCGCGAGAACGTCTGTTGTCGAACCTCGCTGAACCGCGAGCGGGAACACCGAGTGAGCGTGCGGCTGGCTCGCGAGTTCCAGACAGTAGACGTACCGCCCGCTGCCGGCGTAGCGGGAGTCGCGAACTTCGATCGAGTACGTGCCGTCTTCGGGCAACTCGGCAGAGATGAACGGGTCGCCGCCGACGAAGTTGTCGTTTTGAGCGACGACCTGGCCGTTGGGGCCGTACAGCGTCAGCAGACCATCCATCAGGTAGATCAGCGGCCCGCGGACAACCATCCCGTGAATTCCCTGGGTGACCCGCTGGGCATACAGGTTCGCCGTGATCTGCTGTCCGCGTTTGCCTTCAAACGAGTAGAAGTCGACGTCCTCGGCGCGTTCGACGCGCCCGCAAATCGCTGCCGGCAGAGTGACGGGCATCGCGGACGCACGATCGTTATTCGCCTGCTTCTCGTCCTCGCGAACGACCGGAAAGTCGGTCACCATCAGGTGCGAGACGCTGGAGACGGCCTGCTTTGTGGCGACTCGCAGTTCGCGCACACCCGGCAGCGCATCAGCCGACGCGGTCACGTCGAAGTTGAACGGTGTTCCGTCTGAGCCGCGACCGCTTCGCGGTGCGTCTTTCGGCTCGGTTTCGGCAAACGTCATCGTTACGCCGGGCCGATCGAAAAACGTTGCGTAGGTTTCGTTGAGTGTGAAGTTCGACCGCAGCGTCATCTTTTGCGAGGTGCCTCGCTGAATTGCCACAGGCTCGACAATCGTGATCTGGCGGAAGCCGATCTTCGTCTCGGCGAGTGTCGACACGGACCCGCTCACCGACGCCAGCAGGGCGACAAGAAGTGGCAAACAGAAGTGTGCGGCGAATCGCAGGTTCATCGTTCATTCCTCGGCACGCAGCGCGAAGGCAGCATTGATCAGAATTCTCCGATCAACATCGTGGGCAACCAGGGAACGATTAAACCGCGCAATCAGTCAACAGTGCCAGTCACGGGGGCCACCTCGGACGTCCGCCGACAACGACAACCCGAGCTATTTGCCGATCGAGACAACCGCGAGAGAAGGTTGAGCATTCTCCGATGAACGAGCTGGCCATTCGGAATGACAGCACTCACAGCGAAAACCGATCAGGGTTTGAGTACCAGGAACAAACTCGCCACTTCCGTCCCGGCGACCGTCATCGGCCAGAATCAGGGACACCAGTTTCCTGCGGCAGTGCTGGCACAGCGAATTGCGACTGATCAGCCGGGCTCGTTGAGCCGGAGTTTGCTCATCAGGACGAATACCGTTCGGCTGAGAGCCGGCAGAGAGACGCTGGCGACAGCTCGGAAACGGGAGAATTGCGGGCTCCGAGTCTTGGCAGAGGCTCCGATCGGCACCGGAATCAGCCGCCGGTTTCTCGCCGACCAGTGCCTGCGAATCATCGAGTTCGTCCGGCCAGAAAACTCGCATGGCGATGCCCTTCCCTGAGCTGGCAGTCCTTTGTCCGACGGCGATCCGTCCGCCGTCGAGGGCCGCACGGTAGCGGAGCGTGTTCAGACTCAGCAAGATTCCGCTCAGTCGAAACGACCTCGGTGGGAATTTGGCGTCGCGGAAGTTGAACCTGCGCCCCTGTGCCGTTAGATTTCCGCGTTCTTCTGCTCCGGAATTGCTCTCCGGTCGACGCTAAGTCGTTACCAGGCAATGAGCTGCGGCTAAGTCAGCAGGCTCTGCCTGAAGCATAAAAGTCGAAAAGTTATCCTCAGGAACTGTACCGTGCCCACGATTACACAACGCACCACGATGGTGACGAAGGAAGCCGCCCAGCCGAACTGGCTGGTCCTGGACGCCGAAGGCATGATTGTCGGACGTCTGGCAACCGCAATCGCGACCGTTCTGATGGGCAAGCACAAGCCCGACTACACGCCGCACGTCGACACCGGTGACGTCGTTGTCGTGCTGAATGCCCATCTCGTCCGGTTCTCCGGAGCGGAAGGCCGACACAAGTGGCATCCGTACTACACGAACAAAATGGAGCAGCGGACTTACGAACGCTATTCGGGTTATCCGGGCGGCCTGAAGTCATTCACCGCGACTCAGATGCTCGAAATGCATCCGGAAATGATCCTGAAGGAAGCTGTTCGCCGGATGCTGCCGAAGAGCAAGCTCGGTCGGCACATGCTCGACAAGCTGAAGCTGGTCTGCGGCCCGGAACATCAGCATCAGGCTCAGCAGCCACAGGCTTTCCCGGAGCATCTGATTCCGAGGGGCACGAAATAAATTCGTTGGTGGCCTCTGCGAGCTGAGTTCTTGCCGGGCACCTTGAAACCAGATCACACTGTCCGCTAATCGCGGACACTCAGCACTGAAAACCGAGTAAGACCGATGAGTACAGACACGCCTGCTCCAGAAGACGGACAGACCCCGGAAGAACAGCTTCAGGCGGAAGCTCCTGCCGCTCCGGGTGAAGAAACGGCTGCTGTTGAAGTTGTTGCGGCTGAAGACGCCGCAGACGACTCTGGCCTGCCGGAACTCACACTGGGAGCCGGTGCTCCAGCTGACGAAATGGTTGTCGCGTCGGCTCCAACAATCGTTCGCGGCAAGCTCGACAAAGACGGTACTGCCATCGGTACTGGCCGCCGTAAAACAGCAGTTGCTCGCGTCCGCATCAAAGATGGCGACGGCAAGTTCATCGTCAATGGCCGCGACTTCGCTGAGTACTTCTCAACGGAACGCGATCAGAACATGGTGCAGGAACCGCTGAACGCCACTGAAACCCGCAGCAGCGTGGATGTCTGGGTTCGCGTCAACGGCGGTGGCACGACCGGACAGACAGGTGCTGTCGTTCTTGGCATTGCCCGTGCACTTGAAGCTCGCAACGAATCACTGCACTACACGCTGTCAACACGCGGCTTCCTGAGCCGTGACGACCGTATGGTTGAACGTAAGAAGTACGGTCGCCGCAAGGCCCGCCGCAGCTTTCAGTTCTCAAAGCGTTAAT
>JAPOLP010000688.1 GCA_029977045.1 Planctomycetota bacterium | reverse complement strand
GCTTCGTCAGAAACTCGTTGAACGCGACGAACTCGGCCTGTTCGATGATCTTCAGCTCGTCGATCTTGGCCGGGTCTTTGCCGTGATGCGACAGGTTGTGCCAGTCGTTGCTGACACCGGGGATCACCGGCACGGCGTTCATTCCGCTGAGCTGGAACGTGACTGTCCGCGTCGAGTCCGTCTGCAGAGCGAGTGCGATCATGTCGTACATCAGCCGCTGCTTTGCGATGGCGTCGTTCCGGTCAGCGACGTCTTTCGGCACGTCGGCATTCGGCCTGGGTTTCGGCTTGGTCGTCCAGCCCTGCGATTGCTGCAGCCGGCCTTCGAGATCGCGGACGGCGGCGAGGTACTCGTTGAGCTTCTCGCGGTCTCGCGACCCGAGATCGCGTTCGAGCTTCTTCGCTTCGCCGAGAACCGTATCGAGAATGCTGCGGCCTCGCTGGAGCTGCCGCATCTCGGCGGCGACTTCCTGCTCAGTCCCGTCGACGAACAGTGCCTTGAAGAGTTTCTCGGGCGAAGTCTCACCGGGAATCTCGACGCCGCTGGCTGTCCAGGACATCGAGCGTCCACTCGTCGAGAGAGCGAGGAACGGGTACCGCGTCTAATGTCCGATTTTTTCCGCGATGAGCTGGTCGAGCGAGATCGTATTCCGAAAGCCCGCCAGGCCTGGCCGCTGCGCCGCAGTCAGCCAGGTCAGCTCGGAGGCGTGCCCGTTATTGCCCTGCTGCTCGGGATGGCTGAGTCCAGAGAAGACGGTCAACTGATCGCGATGCTCCTTCATCACGTCCAGATATGGCGTCAGCTCGTAGTCGCGTCCAGATTTCGCCGGAAACAGAAACGGCCCATGAAACCCCAGCGTCGCACACGCCGCCACAAACCGCTTTGGCGACTCACTCGGTTTCCCTTCCGCTCCGAGGACCGATCGACCAAATGTCGGAATCATCGCGTCGAGAAACGGCAGACCGATCGTTGCAGCTCCTGCTCCACGCAGAAACTGGCGGCGGGACATGGCGTCGCGTGTTGAGACGAAGGAAGCGTCCATTTTGAATCACTCAAAGTTTTGCGCTACTGACCTGCAAGTTGGCTCAAGATCATAACCGCCAGGCCCAGGTAGAAGCAGGCACAACCTGTACTCTGCAAGTGGAGCGGAGACGCAACAGGCAACCGTCGCCGCAACTCGTACCACTTCATCGCAGCAAAGGCGACGACCTCAATGGCGAGCCCGAGACAGACGATGCCCTGTCCAATGCGAAACGTCACGAACACAACGTCAGCCATGATCGGCTTCAATCCATGCATTGCCACCTCGTCCTGGTCGTCAAACGTCGCTTGTTACCACGCAGAGGATGGAAACATGAAACGTTGGCAGCACTTATTCCTTCGGTCCGCGACGGAACGAGGCCTGTACCTGACCGGACGCCGGGGACCATTCCACTGCCGAGGAAAGAGTACGATCACTCCGCGTTCAGGTCCTGCAACGTTTTCTTCAGCAGGTTCGCAACGTAGGCGCCCATGCGATTTGGAATCGATGGATCGTTCGTCGGAAAAGCATTGAGCTGGCCGGCCAGCGGCGCGGCTCGGTCGTCGAGTTCGTCGATGGCGCCGAGGGCGGACATCGAGACGTAAACGCCGTTTTTGTCGACGGGAGCCAGTTTTGCCAGAACAGGCAGAGCGAGTTTGACGTCGTCGGCGTTGCCGAACTGGGCAAGCGACTGAGCGGCGGCGACTCGAACGTACGGTGAGTCGTCCTTCAGGGCGGCTCGCAGTTCTGCACGTCCGGCTTTAACTCCGGCTGCCTGGCGGATCAGCAGGCCGGTCGCGGCCCAGTAGCGGACGGCGCTGTCGGAGTCGGACAGGTCTTTCGTCAGGGCTCCGATTGCTGCGGTATCACCTGAGGCGGCATTGCCGGCGACTTCCATGATTCGTTTGAGATCGTATTTCGAGGCGTCGTGGCCGACCTCGTACGGCGTCGAGGAATCACCAGCGCGTGAGTGGAGTTCGCCTTCCGGCAGGAAACCGACGTCGCGAATGCGGACGGCCAGAGACTCCTGAGCGGTCCTCAGTTTCTTCAGGATAGCCAGGTGCTCGGCTGAACTTGCGAGGTTGCTTACTTCGTCAGGGTCGCTCTGCAGGTCGTAAAGTTCCTCGGAGGGCTTGCGGCTCCAGAACAGCGACTGGGCGACGTTGAGCTGCCCGGCGTCGAACAGTTCCTTCCACTTCCGCGTGGTCGGTGTCTGGAACATGTAGGCGATGTACTGCCCGTAAACCTTGTGAGGCATGTACTGCCGCAGGTAGACGTAGCGACCGTCGGTCACGCTGCGGACCATGTCGTACCGCTCGTCCATCCGGCCCCGGTATCCGTAGATGAACGGCTGAGATCCGGCGTCGTGCTTACCGGCGAAGGCGAAACACTGCATCCATTCGGGCGGCTGCTGACCGATCAGGCTAAGCAGTGTCGGAGCAAGATCGACGAAGCTAACCAGGCGTCCGGAGCGTCCGCCGGTCTGGTACTCGTCCGGTCGCAGGTGCTTGTACTTCTCCGGGATGACGACGATCAGCGGAACCTGCAGGCCCGAGTTGTACGGCCAGCGTTTGCTGCGCGGCATCCCGGAGCCGTGGTCCCCGTAGTAAAAGATGATCGTGTCGTCGGCGAGACCTGCTTCTTCGAGATCGCGCAGGTTCTTCCCGACGAGATCGTCCATCATCGTCAGGCGGTCGTAGTACTGAGCCCAGTCCTTGCGGACTTCCGGCGTGTCGGGATGGTAGGCCGGGATGCGGACCTTTGCCGGATCGTGAATGACGTTCTTCGCCGGGATGTTGTTCCGAATCTGGCTCTCGTGGCTGATCGTGTGATTAAAGATCGCGAAGAAGGGCTGCCCCGATTTGCGGTTCTTCCAGTGAGCCTTGTTCGACGAATCGTCCCAGACGCCCTCGGGCTTCAGCAGGTTGTAGTCTTCCTTGCTGTTGTTCGTGCAGTAGTAGCCGGCTTCGCGGAGAAACTGCGGGTACATCTTCATGAAGCCCGGCATCCGGACGTTGCTCCGCATGTGTTCGGCACCGGTCGCCGTCGGGTACACGCCGGTGATGATCGTTGTCCGGGCCGGAGCACAGACCGGCGCATTCGACCAGCAGCGATCGTAAATCACGCCGCGTTTTGCTAGACCGTCGAGATGCGGCGTCACCGCGTACTCGTCGCCGTAACAGCCCAGATGAGGCCCGTTATCCTCGCTGGTGATCCACAGAATGTTCGGCAAATCCGCTGCGCTCGCCATCGACGAGCAGGCCTTCAGGCAACCGAAGAGAACAGCCAGAGCGAGAAAGTGCCGGTTCATCAGTGGACCTCAACGGGATTCGAGGGTGACTCTGCGAGTTTCGAGTCTCGGAATGTTAAATCAGGGCGGCGACCTCAGGCGGTGATGATCACCACTGAAATCGCCGCCCCGGAGTTTCACTCATCTGGGACGAAATCGTCGGCTCAGACTACGGCAGCAGGTCCTTGACGGTGTCGCGTTCGGACTTCAGCTCGGCGACCGTCGCGGCGATTTTCTCCTGAGCGAAGTCGTTGTGCTCGAAGCCCTGGGCGATCGACCAGGTGCTGCCGTCGCTGGTCAGCGGGAAGCCCGCAATCAGGCCTTCGTCGATTCCGTAGCTGCCGTCGCTGCAGACTGCCGAGCTGAAGGTCTGGCCTTCTGGCGTCGGGAAGAAGATGTCGCGGACGTTGTCCAGAGCGGCGTTCGCAGCCGACGCGGCGCTCGATGCTCCGCGGGCTTTGATGACGACGGCGCCGCGTTTCTGCACGGAAGAGATGAAGTCGTTCTGCAGCCAGGCTTCGTCGCCGATAACGTCGAGTGCCGGCTTGCCGCCGATCTTCGCGTTGTAGAAGTCCGGGTACTGCGATGCTGAGTGGTTGCCCCAGATCGTGACGTTCTGGACGTCGGAGACTCCGCAGCCGGCCTTCTGAGCGAGCTGCGTCGTCGCTCGGT
>JAPOLP010000120.1 GCA_029977045.1 Planctomycetota bacterium | reverse complement strand
CTTGTCTTTCGACTTGCTGACGCGGTTGGCGACGACGGCTCCGTCGATGCCGGCGTTCTCGGCGATCGTGCGAAGCGGCATGGACAGGACGTTGCGGATGATCGAGACGCCGTGAACTTCGTCGCCGGTTGCGTCGACCTTTTCGAGGGCCTTCGCACAGCGAACGAGAGCGACTCCGCCGCCAGGAACGACGCCTTCTTCAACGGCGGCTCGCGTCGCGGCGAGAGCGTCGTCGATCAGGTCCTTGCGCTCCTTCATTTCGGTTTCGGTCGCGGCACCGACCTTGATTTCTGCAACGCCGCCGGCGAGCTTCGCCAGACGTTCCTGCAGCTTTTCAGTGTCGTATTCCGAATCCGTGACTTCGATTTCAGCACGAATCTGGTCGCAGCGGCCGGAGATGGCGTCTTTCGAGCCCGCTCCCTGCACGACCGTCGTGTTTTCAGCGTCGACGATGATCTTCTTCGCGGTTCCGAGATCAGCCAGCTCGACGTTTTCGAGCTTGATTCCCAGGTCTTTGAAGATCGCCTTGCCGCCCGTCAGGATCGCGAGGTCTTCCAGCATCGCCTTGCGACGATCGCCGTAACCCGGAGCCTTGACGGCACAGACGTTGAGAATGCCGCGGAGCTTGTTGACGACCAGCGTCGCCAGAGCTTCGCCTTCGATATCTTCGGCGATGATCAGCAGCGGTGCGCCGGCCTTCGAGATCTTCTCGAGCACCGGGACCAGGTCCTTGACGTTCGAGATCTTCTCTTCGTAGATCAGGATGCGGCACTTGTCGAGTTCGACGACCTGGCGGTCTTCGTCGGTAACGAAGTGTGGCGACAGGTAACCGCGTTCAAACTGCATCCCTTCGACGAGCGTGACTTCCGTCGCGACCTGGCGGCCTTCTTCGACGGTGATGACGCCGTCCTTGCCGACTTTCTTCAGAGCGTCAGCCAGGATTTCGCCGATTTCCGGATCGTTGTTGCCGGCAATCGTGGCGACAGTCTTGACCTGCTTTTTGTCTGTCGCGTCGACTGGAGTCGACAGCTTGTGCAGTTCTTCGATGACCGCGTTGACCGCCTTCTGAATGCCGCGTTGCAGCGACATGGCGTCGTGGCCGGAAGCGAGGTACTTCAGACCTTCGCGGAAGATCGCTTCGGCGAGGACCGTTGCGGTCGTCGTGCCGTCTCCGGCGACGTCGCTGGTCTTGGAAGCCACTTCCTTGACGAGCTGGGCGCCCATGTTTTCGTAGGGATCTTCCAGTTCGATGTCTTCAGCGACGGTGACACCGTCCTTCGTCACTTTGGGAGCACCCCAGCCTTTATCGAGCACCGCATTACGGCCTCGCGGACCGAGCGTGCTCTTGACGGCTCGGGCCAGCTTGGAAACGCCTTCGAGCAGGCTTTTCCTCGCTTCGTCGTCAAATGTCAGCATCTTTGCCACGGCAGGTTCCCCGTTCCATTAGAGGGCGAGAAATACGTCAAAGGGCGCTCGGGATCGTTTCCCGAAGAACTACCCACTTTGTTTCCGTTCCGTCTGACACTGGAGCCTCAGCGGGCTGCCAAAGTGCGCAGAATCGGTTTGGGATGCGACAAAAGCAATGGGCGTGCCAGAGTGTTTTGTGTGGTGGTAACTTGCTGTTGTGAAATGGGTTGTGGCGTGATGGGGGTTCGCGGCAGGTCGCTGCCGCTGCCGTTGTGGCAGAGAAATCAGCAGGAGCCGGCACGGGCTGGCTTCCGAGGTGACGCAGACGACTTCCGTCGATTGACCGGACGCTGCTGCCGTCGGAAGAATCCCGCAGCGAAGCGAGTCGGAGTCCGTCGAAGGGTCAGGCAGAGACATGGCAGGCAGCCGTCCGAGGACAATTACTGAGTACATCGCGGCGGCCCCGCTCGACGGGCAGCCGCATCTGCGACAGCTGTATGCCATTCTGCAGAGCGTTGCTCCGGATGCCGAGGAGACGATCAAGTGGGGAGTCCCGTTCTTCGTCGAACCTCGTTTCCTGTTCGCCTTCTCGGCTCACAAGGCACATCTGAACTTCACGCCAAATGCCGAGGGCCTGGAACCGTTTCAGGAAGAGCTGAAGCAGCATCGAACAACGCAGGGGAGCCTGCAGGTCCCGTACACTAAGCCGCTGCCCGAAGACCTGATTCGCCAGATTGCCGAGGCACGGCTTCACGCTGTCAGCGAGCGGGAAGACGACGGCTTCTGGTAACTTCACGCTCTCGGGTGTAAATAGCCTGCCTGACGATCCCGAATTGCAGGCACTCTGACGAAACCAGATCGAGGAGCAGAGCCATCAAAGGTCCCGGACTCAAACTCAGCTGTGACGTGCGACGGTACTGGAAGTGCCCTGAATGCGGTCGCTCGGCGCGTCTGTCGGCCAGCCAGGCATCTGCGCGCTGCAACTGCAGCGGTCGATTGAAGTGGATGAAGCTCGTCGAGCCCACCCCACTGCACCCCGGTGTCCGGCCGCTGCCCGAACGAGGCTCGCGACCAGCCATCAAAGACGACGAGCCTTCGCCTGTCGAAACTGAAGCCGTGACGGTCGCAGAAGAGTCAGCTGTGCTTGCAACACCGCCAGCGGCATTACCGGAATCGGAGCCACCGGAGCCTGAGACGCAGAGCGAGGTGCTGTCCACCGACGAAGCTTCGGCCAGTGACTCGACTGACGAGAACGGCAGTTCGGAAGAGAAGCCGCGCAACCGCCACGACAAACGTCGCCGCCGACCCCGGCGATCGGGCAAACGCCGGGGCAAGAGTAGCGAAGGGCAAGGTGACGGAGCATCGGGCGGGAGCAAGGCAGGCGGAGACGCGTCCTGAGTCACGCGCGACAGCGTAGAACGGAATTCATTCCGTTTGCCGACAGTCTGCCTCTCGAAGGAAGAGGGGCGATGGGGTTGCGCGCCAGTGATTGGCTGGGGTTTTGCCGTCTGTAGTGACGACGTTATCGAGCATTCTCAGCCCTCGGAACGGAATGAATTCCGTTCTACGACAAGGGCAACTTCGTTATTCGCTGATGTGGAAGTGCGAGTTCAGCGTCTGGAGCTTTGTCTGGCCGTTGCGGTAGCGGATGACGTTGACGCAGCAGTTGTCCTGGGGCAGGTCGCGGGCCATGCGGAGGGGGACTCCGAGCAGGCTCGCCAGCCAGGTTCGGTTAACGACGCTGTGGGCGACGATGGCGATTCGCTTGCCGACGTTCGCCGCAAGCAGCTCTTCAAACACAGGGCCGACGCGGTTGACGACATCCGTGAATGACTCACCACCCGCGTAGCCGTGCTGGGCCGAGTCTTCGATAAACCGGTGGTAGTCCTCGGGAAACTGTTCGCGGATTGTGCCCCAGTCGAGGCGTTCCCAGCGACCGACATTGACCTCACGAAGCTGTTCGACGATCGCTGCTTCGAGGTTCTGCCGCGAGGCGATCTGAAGTGCGGTCTCGCGAGCCCGCTTCAGCGGACTGCAGAAGACGGCGTCGAGCGGGACTGACGAGAGGAACTCGCCGACCTGCTCCGCCTGTTTCTCGCCGCGCGGACTGAGGCTGCCGTCGACGCCGCTACCCTGCAGACGCCGCGGCTTTTCTTCGTTTGACGGTGTGGCTCCGTGGCGAACCAGATAGAGGATTGTTTCCTTGGCAGAGGTCATTGGTCAGTCCTGTTTTCTTCTGCGGTCGTGTTTGGGGCGAGATGCCAGACGGGTTCACATTCGTCGTCGACGTAGGCTTCCAGCAGCTCGTGCGGTCGGAAGTTCGCCTTGTAGTTCATGGAGTCGTTGTCGCGAATCCAGTAGCCGAGATAGACAAACGGGATGCCGCGATCGCTCGCGTACTGAAGTTCGGTCAGAACCGAGAACGTACCGGGGCCGAGGCGTCGCCAGGCGGGGTCGTGATAGAAGTAGGCACTCGACAGGCCGTCCGCGACCTCGTCGACAATGCCGATGCCGACGAGACGGTCTTCGTTCCAGTAACGGAACTCGCGTGCGAACTCGAACCGTCCGCCAATGAAGCTCTCGTAGTAGTTCTGGAACGACGTCGAGTTCTCCGGCCAACCGCGGCGGCGGGACATGTCGCTGTGGTAGGCGTTGAACAGATCGACGTGGTCGTCGGTGACGTCAGGGCGGGTGACCTCGACATCGATATGCGCGTTGCGGCTCAAAGTCTTTCGCTGGCTCTTTGTTGGCGAGAAGCTGCCCGTGGGAACCCGGATGCTGCGGCATGAACGGCAGATCGGGCACTGCGGGCGGAAGACGTAATTGCCAAACCGTCGCCAGCCGCGACGCAGAAGCTGGCCGAAGGCAGTCGCGTCGAGATTCATCGGGACGCGGTATTCGAGCTGTGCGGATTCGCTGCTCAGGTACGAGCACGAGGACGGCTCGGTTGTGAATCGAATCAGGTCGATGGTGGCTGGGCTGGGCATGAATGGGGGGAACCACGCACTGGCTGGCCGCATGACGCGGGGTGTTTCCCTGAAATCGGCTGGAGGTCGCGCTGAGCAAACAGCCGTCGGCAGGGCGCGACATATGGTTGCAGGTGAGGAGTGGTCAGGGAATCGCTGCCTCCGGATTGCCATTGAAACCAGCGTGGATGAAGGTGAAACGTGGTCGACTGGGCTCAAAAACGACAGGAAGTTCTCGGCGAGGCACCTGATCAGAGTCTTCTGCCGAACATCAAGCTGCCCGTCCTGCCTAAAGCAGTGACGGAGTTTTCGGCAAAGGCGGAAGATCCGGACTGTGATGTCGCCACGCTCGCGGCCATCGTCGAGTCGGACACGGGGCTGACCTGTGAGCTGCTGCGGACGGTGAACGCGAGTGCCAACGCGCTGTCACACCGCATCGCTTCGGCCCGCCATGCGATCGCGACGCTGGGGATCCGTCGAACGAAACTGCACCTGCTCACTGCAGCTGTCCAGAACTCGTTGCCAGCTCGCGGGCTGAAACTCGTTAACCTGGCAACTTACTGGAACGCGAATCTGGAACGGGCGATCCTGGCTCGCAAGCTCGCGAAGCTGCTGAAGGCGGACGAGGACCTGGCGTTCTCGGCTGGCCTGCTGGTCGACTTCCTGCTGCCGACGCTGACGAATGAACGCGACGGCGAGTACCTGAACTTTCTGAAGGAGCAGGACGAGAACCCGGCGAACCTCATCGAGTTCGAGCGGAAGCTGTTTGGCTGGGACCATGCCGAGGCGGCTGCCCGCGTGATGTTCAGCTGGGGCTTCCCGGACGACCTGATCTGTTGCGTGCTGTATCACCATCACGGTTTGCAGATTCTGGCCGATCGAGAACTGCGTCACTCAGCTGCGGCAGCAGTTGCTCTGGCGTCTTTGATGCCCGATCCGCTGCGACAGGCTGCCTGCGGGATAAATCATCTGCAGAAACTTGGTGAGATCTGGAACGCGTTTGATCTGCAGAAGTTTGCCGACGCGGTGTATGCCGAGTACGCCCCGCATGCTCGCGAATCGGCGAGCTACATCCCGTTCTACGAGCATGCTCGCAAGCTGCCACAGCCAGAGCTGGCAGAAGCGGCTGTTTGATCGCCGAATGTGCAGCGGGAAGAGGACGGTTGAAGGCCTGCCTCATCTACGAGCACGAAGCGCAAGCAAGTGAACTTCGTCGTTCAAATGATTCACTCGCTTGCGCTTCGTGCTGGTATGTCTCGATCCTGCGGCCTCTCGTAGCGGCATCTTGAAAGCCACAGAGCCCTCGGAGTCTGCGGCTACTCGGGCTGGATGAAGCGTTTCCAGCGTTTCATGAGTGCGGTGTCGTTCTCGCTGCCTGACGTGTTGCCTCGGTCCTTGTCGAACAATTCGCGTTCCCGTGTGAGACGCTCCTGTTCCTGTTCGAGTCGAGACTCTTCGCGGAAGAGTTTGGCCCGCTCAATCGAAAGTTCGACTTCCAGCACCTGTAGCTGGCTGTGGATGAGCTGTCGCAGTTCGAGGAACTGTTCACCCGACGGCGTTCCCTTCTGCTCGTTCTCGAAGTGCCGTAGCCAGCTTTCGAGACGCGATGCGAGGGTGCGGACCTTCTGACAGAGCCAGTTCAGGTAGCGATCACGCTGCAGAACGGCGTCGTGCAGATCTCCGTGCGTTGCCTGCTCCACATCGATCGCCGCCGGCAGGGGAACGTTCTCGGGAAGATGGACGTCTTCCGGAGTCAGCAGCACGATCTCGATGCGATTTGGCCCCGATGACGAGGGACGAGCTGAAAGATGGCCGTGTCCATGCGTCCTGTTCTGCGAAGACGTCTGAACTTCAGCGTCCTCGGCTTGTTCGTTTTCGTCGTCCTTGAACTGGTCGAGGAACGACGTGACTCCTGACGTGGAAGCCGACCTGGTCCGCGAATGACTTTCTGGCGGGCTGCTGGAACGCAGCTCGTCAAAACGCTCGGCCAGTTCGGCGAGCGAGGCTTCGATCCGGCGCAGGGACGGGCCTTCGTAGCGTTCTTCCCAGGCGCTGTGGAATGTTTCCAGCCGCTGGGCGAGGTCGCGGTGTTCGTTCACGAACTCGGGCGGCAGGCCAGCCGGGGCATCGGATTTGAGAGCCCCGCCGGAACGCTGCAGCCGGTCGATCTGGTCGGCGGCCTTTTCCAGTCGCTCGGTCAGGATCTCGACGAGCTGATTCCGCTCGGCAAGACGCCGTTCGAGTTCCACGACTCGCGAACCGCAGACTTCCGCATCGGGTTCGGTCGCGTTCAGTTCGGCGGCGAGCAGGTCGAGCAGCTCGGTATCGCTGCCTGTGGCTGTTGTATTCGGTCCGTCTGTCTTACTCATTGTCGGCGTCGGTTCTCGGGTGCGATGGCTGAACTCAAGGCAGGCCCGCATCGGTTCTTCCACGCTGAATCTGGCTCGAAAACTCGGTGAGTGTCGCCGTCGCAGTCTGTGCGGGCTCCGCGGGAGGCGGTTTCCCGAGTCGTCATACCGGCTTGTCACGAGAACACGGTTTGGAACCGATCTCCGGCCCTGTGAACTCCAGGCGAAATGCGAATCTGGCCAGCGCATGAAAAAGGGCGAGCCATGATGGCTCGCCCCGAGAATCGTCACCATCGTCAGTTCGTGAGAGATGCCGGTGTCCGGTCTGAGTTTGAACGTGCGGCGATCAGACCTTGCCGCAGATGCTCTTGCCGGTCGATCGCAGGTCGTCACAGGCGACGCCCAGACGATCGGCAACGCCAGCTTCGGCCAGCTTCAGGTAGGCACGCGGGTCGTAGGCTTTCTTGTTGCCGATTTCGCCATCGATCTTCAGCACTTCGTCATAGTGCTTGAGCATGAAATCGACGATCGGACGCGTGAAGGCGTACTGCGTGTCGGTGTCAATGTTCATCTTGATGACGCCGTAGTCCAGCGTCTCCTGCAGTTCGTGATCCGGAGTTCCGGAACCACCGTGGAAGACGAGGTCGAACTCGGCTTCGGCGCCGAACTTCTCGATGACGGCCTTCTGGCCGTTCTTCAGAATCTCCGGACGCAGTTTGACGGCACCCGGCTTGTAGTGGCCGTGTACGTTGCCGAAGGTCGCGGCAAACATGTAGCGACCGAGCGGGCTCAGAGCTTCGTGCACAGCGACCATGTCTTCCGGAGTCGTGTAGAGCTTGTCGGCTGGCATGTCGCTGTTGTCGATGCCGTCCTCTTCACCGCCGACGACGCCGGCTTCGACTTCGAGAATGATTTCGTTCTCAGCACAGACCTTCAGCAGGTCCTTGGCGATCGTCATGTTCTCGCTGAGCGGCAGTTCGGAACCGTCAAACATGTGCGAGTTGAACAGGTTGCCGTTGCCGGCTGCGCGGCGTTCGGCAGTGGCAGCGATCAACGGACGCAGGAAGCCGTCGACCTTCTTCGGCTGGCAGTGGTCGGTGTGCAGTCCAATGAGCACGTTGTACTTCGAGGCCAGACGGTGAGCAGCTTCGGCGAGCGTGATCGTTCCGAAGACGGCGTCCTTGACGTTGAGGCCGGAAGCGAATTCGCCAGCACCGGTCGAGAACTGAATGATCCCGTCCGAGCCCTTGTCGGCGAATGCCTTCAGTGCGGCGTTGATCGTGATGATCGAGGTGACATTGATCGCGGGGTAGGCGTAGCCGCCTTCCTGAGCGGCGTCGAGCATGGCGGCGTACTGCGCCGGAGTTGCGATTGGCATTGCAGGTTCCTTGCGGAAGTGAGAGTGAGTGGACTGGTGATGTTGTCGGTTCCGGTCTCGGCAACCGCCGAGCGACACCGTTTGGACTCAGGACGCAGTTTCTTCGCGGGGTGATTCAGCCAGGCGAGCCGCTTCACGAACCAGTCAGCGGGCGGCAAGTGATGGCCGATCGTCGGAGCACGCTGACGTTCGACACTGGCGGCGGTCAGTGACTCACCGCGTCAGACAGTCTGAATCCAGTCGAAAATGACTCCGCGAATCGCTTGTCAGACGGCGCGGACTCTATCGTTTGTCACTTGCCCAGGCCAGCCCTGCCGGGCAGGCCGTTGAGGAATTCCCGCGTCCGCTCAAGCGTGCGACGGATCGCTCCTGGTTCTGAGGCTGACGAATCAGACTTGCCCGATGCCTGCGCGACTGGCTGAGGGGTCTGCGACGTTGAGACGACCTGCAGATCGTCGAAGAACACGTCTCCATAGCCGTGCAGCGACAAAGTGAGCGTCAGGTCTGAGTCTTCCGAGACTTCCCGAATCAGCTCGAACGATTCCCATCCGTTCGTCGCGTTTGTCCAGCTCAGACGTCCGCTGTTGAGGCTCTCGGTGACGGTGACGCCGTCGAGCGTTCCTTCCGGAGCGACGGGCAGGCGAATCCGTCCCTTGATATGGACGATCGAGTCGCCGGGAATCTGAATGCGCGGCGTGCGGATCGCGACCGGAGCACCACAAACTTCAATCTCCGGATCCGAATTCGGCTCGGGTACCGCGAGCAGACGCAGAGCGAGCCCGCTGCCGGAACGCGACGGAACCAGTTCGGCGGCGGCACGCACGCCATCGATCGGTTCCTGCCAGTTCTTCCAGCCGGTCTCGATCATCCGTTCCGTGTCGGTGTTCTCGAAGTCGCCGTCGGGCAGAAGATTCTCGGACGTGCCAGGGCTGCTGGCTCCAAGTCGCCGAACGAACCGCCAGTGCTCCGGCAGCGTGTTGAAACTCAGCGTGTACGGGCTCGTTAACGGAGACGAGTTCTGAAGAACCGCGCTCTCCCAGTGAGATCGCTGCAGGACTCGCAACGACTGCAACGCCGTGTCGCACCACGAGCGAACTGTGTGAGCGTCACCGCCAGCCTGCGCGAAACTCGCCGCAACAACGCGACCGTCGCCGGACCGCTCCGCATCCTGCAGATGGCTGAGCGCGTTGCGAGCCGCTTCGACGAGTCCCTGAGCCGTGCTCAACAACTGTGGAGCCTGCGAACTGGCAACGCCGAGTTCATGCAGTTCTTCGTTTGTCTGCCGGACGCGGGCCAGTTTGAGTTCTGCCAGTTCGACCCAGAGAGCCGCGTTGCGGGTTCTTCGCGGATTGATCCGTTCCCGCAGGATGCGGCCCCAGTTCGGGTCGGTCGAAACGACCAGAGCGGCGACCTGATCGAAGTCGTCAATGTGAATCTGGTCGCCGCCGACTCCCGGAGTGCGTTCGACGGTGCGGACGTCGGTGGTCGAGACGCGCCAGACAGTTGCCGTGTCGGGGACGCCGGGAATCGTCAGTGTCACGGATCGCGACGCCATCCGACCGGGGACGAACTGAGCATCCCGCTGATACCAGATCGGCAGCAGCAGCAGCCCGTTCGGCCCGTGAATCATGGCCAGCTCGATCTGGTCGCGCGGCTCGTCAGTGTTACCACCCAGTGCGGCACTGGCCGGCTGACTGTTGCGGTTGAACAGGCTTGGCAGGGCGATCTGCCGCAACTTTGTCTGGCCAGGTTGGCTGCTCCCACCGGAACTGACAGGTACTCGCTGGAAGTCGGTAATCGTTCGCGTTGCGAGCCACGGTTCCAGCAGCGCGAGCTCCTCGTTCGTGATCGCGATCGCCAGTTCACGCTCGCGGGATCCGGTGAAATCGTCTTCGAGCGAAGTCCGTTTCCAGAAACCGATGCCCTGATACCCGGCAGCAATTGCGGCGAACGTCTGCAGACGAATCTGCTCGGGCTCGATGAGTGGCGGCGTCTGCAAACCCGTTGGCAGGTCAGGGTCGAATTCCGTCTGAATCCAGGTCGTGACGAACGTTCCTGGCCGCATCTGCCGATACTTCTGTGTCAGGAACTGGCGATAGCGATGCAGCGAGAACTCGGTCTGCAGCGGATGCCGGCTCAGGCCGACGCCGTCCAGCAGTCGCGAGTACGGACGCTCGTACCCGCCAATGTCTGCGATGACCGGTCGACCAAAGTCGCGATCGGCTCCGCGAACCAGCCGCACCTGCGTCGTCAGCCGTTCGCGAGCTTTTTGAGTGCCGGGAATTCGGGTGCCCATATACCAGAACAGAATTCCGTCGCTGGTTCGGTCAAACGTGTTGAGGCTCAGTTCGATGGAATCCGCACCGGGCCCGTCGTTGATGCGACCCTGCGGCGGAGTCGCCATCGCCCACATTTCGTTCCCGCGAATCTCCCGCAGACGTTCCTGGTCGGCGTAGTCGTCGATCCAGACGAGATTGATTCCCAGGTCCTTCAGATGCGTCAGCGATTCGCCGTGATGCAGCGTGAATCGCGG
>JAPOLP010000676.1 GCA_029977045.1 Planctomycetota bacterium | reverse complement strand
GCCTGGGCTCGCGGACTGTGCATCGCCCCGCCTTTGCTGCGGTTGAGCATCCGGAACTGGATCCCGGTGGCGTCGATGCACTGCCCCATCAGACCGCCGAGCGCATCGATCTCACGAACAATCTGCCCCTTGGCCACGCCGCCGATCGCCGGATTGCAGCTCATCTGCCCGACGGTGTCGCAGTTCATCGTCAGCAGAACGGTCTTCGCTCCCATCCGGGCAGCCGCAAGCGCCGCCTCGGTTCCGGCGTGTCCGGCACCGATGACTGCGACATCAAAGTCGTAAAATGAACGTGACATGAAAGGCGTTTCGTTTCCCAGTAGCTCTTCTGGAGTGCTGCTAACCGCTGATATTCAGCCGTTTTCGGTCCAACAGGGGCGGCATGATGGGAGTTACCCGACGCGAAGTCCATCACTCGTCGAAGCATTTCCTTTCCTTGCAGACGCAGTCACAGCAGTAATACTCCCGCCCAACCAGAAGGCAGCGGTCTGAGCACTCGATGGCCAGCTGTTAGAACCTCGCCACACCCATTTAAGGACTCTAATTCATGGCGGATATTCGCTCGGGCGCTGTGACGCTCAAAGGTAATCCTGTCGATCTCGCTGGACCGGAACTCAAGGCTGGAGACGCTGCTCCGGACTTCACGCTGCAGAGCAACGCTCTGGCGGACGTGACGCTCGCTGACAGCGCCGGCAAGACGCGAATCATCGTGACGGTTCCGTCGCTGGACACTCCAACGTGTCACGCGGAAGCCAAGCGTTTCAACGACGAAGCCGGCCAGCTGGAAAACACAGAAGTTCTGGTCGTCAGCATGGATCTGCCGTTCGCCCAGAAACGCTGGTGCGGTGCTGAGTCTGCCGAAACGATCAAGGCTCTGAGCGGTCACCGCTGCACGGCTTTCGGTGAAGCTTACGGTGTTCTGATCAGCGGCGGGCCACTGGCTCGCTGTCTGGCACGAGCGATCTTCGTCGTTGGCGCCGACGGTAACCTGACTCACGTCGAATATGTCCCGGAAATCGCCGACCACCCGAACTACGACGCCGCTCTGGCCGCAGCTCGCGGCTAGCCATCACGTTCGACTCTTCGAGAATCACGCAGGGCGGGTCTCACAATGTGAGGCCCGCCTTTACGTTTGGCGGGTAGTGGAGAGCCGCACGTCACTCGCGTTCCCGGAGGGCCGAACGGAATCAGAGAACAAGTTCTGCCTCGCCTGACAGCATCGCCACCCGAGGCTGACTGCCATCGGGATCCCGTGCCCGAGATGCGCAGCGCCAACTGCCGGACAACGATCGCTCGCGATTCGTGGCAGGAAGATTCCCGGAGTGGACATCCCCCGTGAAGACGTCTGCCCGGATGGAATTCAGGCAAAGGTGGCAAGACTCCCGCTGGCCCTCAATGCTCAAACGAGGCCGAAATTTCCGTTTGAGCGCCCCGGTGCAGGCAACAACCAGACAAACACGTTCCCGTGACGTGACAGACGCTGGTGCGGCATTCGGCATTTGACGGCACACTGGAGCAGGACCTGCACTGCCATCCCTCGCTGGCCGCCGCACCGCTCTTGAAGCTGGAGGGGTTTCACTGGGCCGTTGCCGCGAATACTGCTGCCAGCTCGGCGTCGCTGACGGTTGCGAGCATTCATTCGATTACGTGGTGGGATTCGTCCGTAAGCCTGGCAGTGTCGACCTCCTTCCGCGCGTCGAGACATATTCTTGTCTCGACAGATGAGAACGCTGGGAAGTCGGAGACTTACACCACCAAGGGCCTGAGATGCCCCACTTCGGGAAAGCGAGCCGTCCGTGTACCCCTTGAAGACGATCATCATTAGCCGGGACGACCAGGTTCTTCCCGAGATTCGCCGCGAACTGCACAACGCTCGTGCGGAGATTGACAGCTGCTATCCCGATGTGGCTTCCATGATTGAGCACGTCAGTCTCGGCCATGACGAAATGCGGCTGTTCATTGTCCACCTGGATTCCATCGACGACCTCACCGCACTGAAGCATCTCAGCGGAATTTACGTGGGGCGTCCCATTCTGGCCCTGGTGGATGGCAACCCATCCGTCCCGGCAATCGTCCATGCGATGCGCGAGGGCGCCACTCAGGTCGTTCTCGTTCCCTTTCAGTCCGACGATTTCGACGAAGCACTTCAGAGTATCGAAACGCAGTTTGGACACTCGGTCGGCAAGTCACGTCTGATCGCAGTCACCGGCAGCCACGGCGGAGCGGGAGCAACAACAATCTCAGTGAATCTCGCCTACGAGATTGCGCAAACATTCGAACTCGATTGCATCCTCCTGGAGCTGTCTACGAGCATCGGAGTGCTGTCCTCGTTCCTGAACATCGAGCCCCGACATACGACACGCGACCTTCTGGAAATCGGCGAGGACCTTGACGCCTACATTCTGCAGCACGCGATGGTGTCGTTTGTCGAGCGGCTATCAGTCCTGCCCGGCCCGTTTCACGCAGCTGTGGACTTTCAACCGAGCCCGGTTGCCAGGCAGCGTTTGATCCAGTGTGCCCGTCAGCTCGCCGATATCGTGATCGTCGACGTACCGCCCACGCTGGACAATGACCAGTTCGAAATTCTGGACGTGGCCAACGCAGTCGTCCTTGTGGCCGAACAGACCATTCCGTCGATCCAGATGACGAGTGAGAGCCTCCGTCTGGGAATCCGGGCACACTCGCCGGTCGTGGTCATCAACAAGTTCGACGCTGATCTTGAAGGCTTCGGTACTTCGCGGCTGGCAAACATTCTCAAGACTGACCGATTGCGAACGATTTCCGATGACCGCGCCGTTGTGAACGCGTCCATCAACAGCGGTCGCCCCCTCCGCATGATCGCGTCGCATTCGCCGGCACTCTCTGACATCGACGCCCTTGCCGAAGACGTCGTCGGAAAATCGCGAAGACATCGCCCTCGTCCGAGTCTGCTGCGAAACCTGTTTACGGCAGGGGCATCCATGTTCGCAGGCCACGACGTTTGAATGGCCTGAATGCGGCAAGTGGTCAGTGATTCTCGCCGTCGATGCGTCTCTGCCAGAGTTCGCGGATCTGCTTGAGGCGGCGTTCGACGGTGCGAACGTTGCAGCCGAGCTTGTCGGCGATCTCTTCGTGCGTGTGGCCTTCCATTTTCAGGACGGCGATCTGCTGAGCCGTTGCGTCGGGCAGACTGGCAATCAGACGATGAGTTTCGTCGGCCATCAGAGCGGCCAGATCGGGCGCCGGCTTCTCGCTGGGAAAACGATCGAAGCCGGCCAGCAGACTGGGATCGGACGACTCCAGAGAGAAGCCGACGGCGGAATCACCTCGAACCAGGCCACCGCCACGTTTCTGACGCGAATCGTGCTCGATCACCGCCGCGGCCTTACGCGTCGTGATCACCATCAGCAGTCGCCACAGTTGCTCGCGGTTGTCGAGTTCCGGGAAACGGCCCGAGGAGATGCCGGCCAGCAGGCTCTTCATCGCGAGCATCGCAACGTCTTCCTCGTCACTGACCCGCCGTGACGCATCGCCAAGCGAACGCCGAGCGACTTCGACGATCTCGTCGGCATAACGATTCCAGATGAGTTGCGCGGCATCGTCATCGCCGGACCTAATGCGCCGGATCCACTCCGAGACTTCATCGTCGCCAGAGAGATCGCTGTCCGAATCGGCGAGCACCGACTGGCTGTCGTCGTCTGTCGATTCGTCGGCGAGAGACGCACCGACGCGGAACTGCAGAATCGGGCCAGTCTTGCCGAGTCGCACGACAGTCGGAGCACTGATCGTCAGCGTGTCGATCCTCTTGCCATTCGAGAACGTCCCGTTGACGCCGAGGTTGTAGTACTCCCAGCCAGCTCCGTCGTGCAGCAGCACGGCGTGGCAGCGGGAGACCTTTTTGCCGAATGCGTCCAGCGGAACGTCCGACTCAGTAGACCGCCCGATCGACACGGATTCCCGCGTCGGAAAAGTCAGCCGGTCCGTCACATCTCCTTCCGGCGAGACGACGGTCACACTCAGGCTGTCGTGGTTCTGCTGACCTGTCATGTCGATTGATGCTCGTGC